>NZ_CEEDFC010000005.1:178261-385378 GCF_979254005.1 Variovorax sp. AC103
AAGTCGCGCATTTGGTGAATCATTGCGGAAAGTTTATCGCAAGCGCAACTTACAAACTGCCCATTAACTAAGCGTTGAACGACAGCTTTCCCAAAAGCTCTACGGCTGCTCTGGGTCGACACCGGTAATCGGATCGTTGCCGCACTGAACAGCGCCCCGTTCCAGGTCGCCTCCATTTATGCGGCTGAACCGAGGGAGAGCAGCTTTACGCCGTCTGGCCGCAGTTCGCCCTTGGGCGACACGTGCCGGTAGAGCGTCTGCCGGGTAATCCCGAGTTCTTCGCAGAGATCGCCCACCTTGGTTTCCGGTTGCCCCATGCTGGCCATCGCCAGGCGTAGCTTGGCGGCGGTCATCTTGAAGGGGCGCCCCCCTTTCCTGCCGCGAGCGCGCGCCGAGATAAGTCCAGCGACTGTTCGCTCGGAAATCAACTCACGCTCGAACTCGGCCAGCGCGGCAAAAATACCGAACACAAGCTTGCCGGCGGCAGTCGTCGTGTCGACCGCCGCACCGTGACCGGTCAGGACCTTCAGGCCCACGCTACGCGCAGTTAGGTCGTGCACGGTGTTGATCAGGTGGCGCAGATCACGGCCAAGCCGATCGAGCTTCCACACGATCAGCGTGTCCCCTTCACGAAGCGCCTTCAGGCAAGCAGCCAACCCTGGGCGATCATCGCGCCTGCCCGAGGCCAGATCCTCGTAAAGGTGCGCAAGGCTCACACCAGCGGCGATGAGCGCATCGCGTTGCAAATTGGTGGACTGGGATCCGTCCGCCTTCGATACCCGCATGTAGCCGATCAGCACCTTTTCACCCGTCACGTATACGTTCGATTATGTGACAGTGTGCGCCCAAACGATCAGGGCGTCAAAATTAGTCACTTAACGCGTCATTTATTCTACGACATGTAAAGGGTCCATCAGGTTCATGATGTGACAGAAATTCTGAAGGAATGCCCTCCCTGGCCAACGTGACACGCAAGCGATCCAAAGACTCGGGATCTTGCTGCCCATAAGCGGCCAGCGCGAACAAAAAACGGGCCGTCTCCGGATTGTGTCGCGCCTCGGCGACCGCTTCGTTGATCGCCTTGATCATCTCCTGCCAGTAGTTCACGGGTTCCTGCTTGGGCTCCTTCGCGGACAGACCGTTGGTGAATCCGGTTTGCGGCTCCGGCAAGAACAGTGCTGCTTGTTCCCCGCGCGGTCTCAACACCTTCGATTCGATCAGGTCAATGGCGGTGGCCGCCGCCTCCAGCATCTGCAACTGTATCGCTGGGTTCAGAATTTCGTAGGGACGCCACAGGCTTTGCCCGGCGCGCAGCGGATGGCCGCAGCGTTCCCAGACATAGTGGATACTCCCGGAGCAGGTTCCGCACTGCGAAAGTGGGGTATTCAGTTCATCAAGGAGCGTGCGCAGCAGCCGGAACCAGAGACCGGCATGAATTCGGCGGCGCGGCAATTCCACATACCCCATTGTGAGGGCTTGCCAGGTGCGCCGATCCATCGCCGCAATCGCGTCGCAGGCCGTGCGCGGCGCAGCGTCGGCGCTCTCCCAGCCGAGAAAGCGTCCTGGCACGCCCCAATAGGATTCCAGCCAGCAACCATGCAGTGGACAGCTCAATGTCAGAGGCAATTTCCAAACGAGCAGTACGGCCCGATTCGCTGGATCGTTCAGGCAGAGCCGGCACGCCCGGCGGATCGGCTGGCTGGGCAACCACGCGCGCCAGCTCGTGATCGATCTGGTCTTTCTGTTGCGCTTCGGTAGTAATACCGAGAACTGGAACACATAGGTTTCTAGAGCGGCCGAAAGCCGGTCGTCGAGACTATCGAGCAGCCACGGCGCCCAACCGGCGACACTCATGCAGCGCAGCTGGCCCAGCTTGATGCCGCTTCGTTGGGAAAGTGCCGTCAGCAGCGACAGCGGTGGCACAGTATCCAGATCATCGACCTGGCCGTGGCCGAGGTCGTGTTCCAGCAGGTCATGCACATCCATCTGGTAGCAAAGGGCGACGCGGTTAATCCATGAGGACAGAGCTTCGCCTTCTATGGGTGCCGGATGCAGCGGCCAGCGTGGTGTCGATTTCACATCAGCTCTCGCTCGAACTGGCGTCGCCGCTCGCTAGGGCCGATGTAATCCGCCATGCTGAGCGTGCGGTGGTTGATCGTTTCCTCGCCACTCTCTACGGCGGCAACAGCGGCCGCCATTAGCAGGTGAGACAGCTCGCCGATGGTGCCCTCGCTGCGCGTGAGCAGGTAGCGCGCCATGTCCGGCGTGGCAATCGCGGAAGATCGTCGCAACGGAAGCGAAGCGGCGAAGCTGGCCAGCAATGAGCAGCAATCGTCGTTGGCCTCCCATACAGGCAGCATCATCGGCTCGAACCGGTTTTCCAACTGGTCATCCGAGCGGATGGCCAGGTAGGCGTCGCGCGTACCGACTCCGACCAGCGGGATACGCAGCTCGTTGCCTAGGAATCGCAGCAGATTGAGGAATTCCCGGCGGTTGACGCTGTTGCCGGCCAGGACGTTGTGTAGCTCGTCGATCACCAGCATGCGCACGCCAACCTTACGTAGCAGTGCCAACGCTAATTGTTCCATTTCCGGCAGCCGTGGGCGCGGACGCAATGGCGCACCCATCGCCGCGAGCAGCGCGACGTAGAAGCGGATCACCGACGGTTCGGACGGCATCTGCACAACCAGCACCGGCATGTGCTCCTGGTCGGCATCGGCGCTGGCCGGATGAGCGCGCCGGAATTTCTCGATGATCATCGACTTGCCGTTGTTGGTGGGGCCAACCAGCAGCAGATTAGGCATACGTTGCTTGTTCGGCCACGCATGCAGGGTTTCCAGCCGGTTCAGCGCCTCGACCGCTCGCGGATAGCCGATCCAGCGATCTGCCCGAATGCGCTGGATGCGTTCGTCCGCCGGTAGCCGGGCCAGTCCTTGCGCTACTGGCAACAGGTGGGATACGTCGATGATGGGATATTCGTCCACAGCTACCACTCCTCGATTTCGTCGAACGGTTTCGCCGGTGGCAGGTTGTCTGCCTGCGGGTCAGCAATGTCCGTTTTCGGCGGAACGGGCTTGTCCAGATGAGCTGACGCTTTGAGGTGCTGGCGCCGATCTGCATCACGTCGCGCCTTGCGCGTGGCCTTTTGCGCGGTGGTCACGATCTCGCGCATCTGGCCGATTATGCGGAACAGCGCCGACTCATCTACCTGTTCACGCCCTTGTTGCCGCAATTTTGCCAGCGCCTGCCGTTGCTCCCAGAGGGTGACCGCCGGATGCGACAAGGTCCGGTAGGGGATTTCCAGATAGTGCTGCCCCTCCGGTTCCAGCACCCAGATGCGGCTGATGTCGCGCGGGTCACGCCGGATCAGGAAAGCAGGCAAGCGGCCACGCCGTGCGATCCACGGCTTCAGCGCATCGGCGTAGTAGTGGATGTGGTCAATGACAAATCCGGTGCGCGTCAGCGTGCGGCGAATGATGGGCAGGAAATCGACCAGGAAAGCGGTGGCGCGGGTGATGATGGCCGGTGCGTCGGCACGCGCCACGGCCTCGATCCAGCGCGCGGCCGGCGGTTGGAGCAGTCCGTTGTGTACGGAGCCGTGATAGGTGCCGACCGCCAATGTGAGCCAGCGCTCCAGTTCACGCAACGTCAGGGCTGCCTTGTTTTCGGAATCGTAGTCCCCGCGCTGGTCGGGATTGGAGAATGTCGTTCCCGGCAATTCGTCGTGGATCATTTGCATCACCGTGCCGATAATCCGTTCCACGGTGCCGCCGTAGTGCGGCTGCCCGGGCGGACGATAGTCCAACCGGATACCATGTTGCTCGCAGCCACGGCGCAAGGCCTCGCTTTTGAACTCGGCCGCGTTGTCTAGGTAGAGCAAGCTAGGCTTGCCGCTCATCGGCCAATCCATCTCCACGTTCAGCCCTTCCAACCAAGGGCGCTTGTCACAGGCAACATGCGCGAGGCACAGGCCGACCGAAACGGCGGATGGGGCTTCCAGTGTGACGACCATACCGAGCACGCAGCGAGTGAATCCGTCGATGGCGATGGTCAGGTACGGGCGGCCAATCGGTTGCCGGTCGCGCTCATCGACCACGATCAGGTCGATGACGGTGTGGTCGATCTGCACCTGCTCCAACGGCACGGTGATTGCCCGCGGGACGCCACCGGCACCTTGCAGGTCGCGGGAGACATCTTGGCCTTCTCGGCGGCGAGTGGTTTTGAGAGGATCGAGGCAGGCAATCCGCAAGGCTACGGTGTTGCGCGCGGGAACCCGCAGCTTTTGTGCCTTGCAAGCCTGTGTGACTTCGCGGTGGAGCGCCGCCAGGCTGGGCTTCTGCTTGGTCAAGAAACGCTTTTGCAGCAGCTCGCGAATGATGCGCTCGACCGGTTCTGGCAAACGGCCCGCGCCTTTGCCACCGCTTGACTGATTTGGCGCGAGGTCCGTCACAAGTCCGGTGCCTTGCCGAGCGCGGCGGATCAGGACGTACACCTGTCGCCGAGACAAGCCCAATGAGTGAGCAGCGGCATCGGCGGCCTGATGGCCGACGATTTCGAGCGCCGCCAGCGGTCCGATGATGTCCGTTCTGAGCTTGGCCATCTCCCATGCCTCGCTGGGCAGGGTAGCCACCCCTCGCTCGGTAATTCCGAGTGTATCTGACGCCATACCCTGACCTCACTTTCGTGCACAGGAGTATTGAGCATAGACGAGATTGGTGCAGAGGACTACTGATATTGGCTGCCAGGAACCGTCTGCACAACAGGTGCCAAACCCAGTCAGTTGGTGCCGTCGTCTTCTGAAAATGACACCTACCCAGCCGCCGAACCCACCCTCCCGCCGCAGGGCTTCCTGGCCTTCCTGTGGGCCTGCACGCACGGCGTGCGCGGCAAGATCGCGGCAATGGCGGCGCTCACCGCCGTCATGTCGATCTTCGAGGCGGCGCTGTTCGCCATCCTCGGGCGCGTGGTCGACTGGCTCGGCGGCCAGGTGCCGTCGCGCCTGTGGGCCGAACGCGGCGACACCTTGCTGTGGCTGGCCGGGTTCCTGGTGATCAGCATCGGCGTGGTGGCGCTGCAGACCATCGTGAAGCACCAGACGCTCGCGGTGAACCTGCCGATGCGCCTGCGCTGGAACTTCCACCGGCTGATGCTCGGCCAGAGCATGTCCTTCTACCAGGACGAGTTCGCCGGCCGCATCACCGCCAAGGTGATGCAGACGGCACTCGCGGTGCGCGACACGGTGTTCGTGCTGGCCGACGTGCTGGTGGCCATGGGCGTGTACGTGGCCACCATGATCATCCTGGTGGGCGTGCTCGACGCGCAGCTGGTGTGGCCCTTCGTGATCTGGCTGGCGCTGTACATCGGCGCGCTGGTGTGCTTCGTGCCGCGCCTGGGCAAGGTCGGCAAGGCCCAGGCCGATGCGCGCTCGCTGATGACCGGGCGCGTGACCGACGCCTACACCAACATCGCCACCGTCAAGCTGTTCTCGCACACGCAGCGCGAGGCCGGCTTCGCGCGCGACGCCATGCGCGAATTCATGCACACGGGCTACGGCCAGATGCGCCTGGTGAGCGCCTTCGAAATCGTCAACCACACGCTGAGCATGGGCCTCACGGCCGGCATGGCGGGTATGGCGCTGTGGCTGTGGTCGCAGGGCGCGGTCGGCGTGGGCGCGGTGGCCGCGGCCACCGCGATGGCGCTGCGGCTGCAGGGCATGTCGCACTGGATCATGTGGGAAATGACCAGCCTGTTCGAGAACATCGGCACGGTGCAGGACGGCATGAAGACGCTGTCGCGCCCGCGCACCGTGCTCGACGCGGCCGACGCCAAGGTGCTCGAGGTGCCGCGCGGCGAGGTGCGTTTCGACCACGCGAGCTTCCGCTACGGGGACGCGGGTCGCCGCGTCATCGAGGACCTCAACCTCACGGTGAAGCCCGGCGAGAAGATCGGCCTGGTCGGCCGCTCGGGCGCGGGCAAGTCGACGCTGGTGAACCTGCTGCTGCGCTTTCATGACCTGGAGAGCGGCCGCATCCTGATCGACGGGCAGGACATCGCGCACGTCACGCAGGACTCGCTGCGCAGCCACATCGGCATGGTCACGCAGGACACCTCGCTCATGCACCGCTCGGTGTCCGACAACGTGGCCTACGGCCGGCCCGACGCCACGCAGGCGCAGATCGAGGCGGCGGCCCGGCGCGCCGAGGCGCACGACTTCATCCAGACGCTGGGCGACGCGAGCGGACGGCGCGGCTACGAGGCGCATGTGGGCGAGCGCGGCGTGAAGCTGTCGGGCGGCCAGCGCCAGCGCGTGGCCATCGCGCGCGTGATGCTGAAGGACGCGCCGATCCTGCTGCTCGACGAAGCCACCAGCGCGCTCGACTCCGAGGTCGAGGCGGCCATCCAGCAGAGCCTGTACACGCTGATGGAAGGCAAGACCGTGATCGCCATTGCGCACCGGCTGTCGACCATCGCGGCGATGGACCGGCTCATCGTGCTCGACGAAGGCCGCGTGGTGGAAGAAGGCGACCACCGCACGCTGATGGCGCAGGGCGGGCTGTACGCGCGGCTGTGGGCACACCAGAGCGGCGGGTTCCTGGGCGAAGACCTGGGCGAGGGAGAGGCGCTGCGGGCCTGAGCCCTGCGTCAGGTCGGCAGCGCGCCGGGCTCGTACTGCGCCGCGAACTCTCCGCTCGGCGGGATCGGCTTGATGATGTCGATCAGCACGCCGTTCGGGTCGCGCGTGATGAAGTGCCGCTGGCCAAAGGCCTCGTCGCGCAGGGGCAGCAGGATCGGCAGGCCGGCCGCCTTGAAGCGCTCGTGCACCGCGTCGGGGTCGTCCACCTCGAAGTTCAACAGAAGCCCGCCCGCCACCCGCCCGCGCGCGACGGCGGGAATGGTCTCGTGGCGACCGTCGAGCACGGCGAGGTTGACCGACGGATCGTCCGCCAGCTGCAGATGCACATACCAGTCGCTCGTGAACAGCGGCGTGAATCCGAGATGCGAACGGTAGAAGCCGGCGGTGCCCGCCACGTCTTCGGTCATGACGACGGGGTAGTAGCTCGTAACTTTCATGGGTCGTACCTTTCCATAAAACATACAGACTGCATGCATGCATGCATGTTAAATACTAACCTACAGACAGCCTGCATGTAAATTACCGCGCATGGCCACCAACCGCGAACGCACCGAAACCACCCGGCTGGCCTTGCTCGAGGCCGCCCGCGTCCTGTTCGTCAGCAAGGGCTACAGCGACACATCCACACCTGAAATTGCCGTGGCCGCGGGCATCACCCGAGGGGCGCTCTACCACCACTTCGCGGACAAGCGCGACCTGTTCCGGCAGGTGCTGGTGCGCGAAGCCATGGCGGTCGCGGCCGACATCGAGGCCGCGGCGCCCGCGCAGTTGGAGCCGCGCAAGGCCTTGCTGGAAGGCAGCGAGGCCTACCTCAACGCCATGACCGTGCCGGGCCGCACCCGGCTGCTGCTGGTCGACGGCCCCGCCGTCTTGGGCATGGCGGAAGTGATGGCCATGGACGACGCCAACGCGGCGCACTCGCTGCGCGAAGGCCTAAAACGCGCCGGCATGGGGCGCGGCGAAGTCTGCGTCGATGCGCTGTCGCAGTTGCTGTCGGCGGCGTTCGACCGCGCCGCGCTGGAAATCGATGCGGGCGGCGACGCGAAGGAGGTTCGCGCGGCCATGCGCTGGCTGATCGAGCAGGCGCTGGGGCCCGTCAAGAAGCGCTGAAGCGCACAGTCCGTCGTCAGACGATGCCCCGCCCGCCCATGCGCACCGGCCACTTCGCCACCGTGCCGCGCTGCATCGACTCGAGCACCGTCTGCGTGAACACGTTGATGCTCACGTGCCGCGCGAGGTAGTGCTCCAGCACCAGGCCCAGCAGGTAGGGGCTGGTGCCCGAAAAGCCTTCTTCGTCGACGCTCAGCGTGCATTGCACGCCGCGCCCGTAGATCAGCGGCCCCGCACCCGGCAGGCGCCGCGTCACCGGTTCGATGCGCGAGCCGACGAGGCTGTCGATCTGGCGGCCCAGCACGTCGTTGTCGGCGGTGACGAACAGCCGCAGCATGCCGCGCAGCGCCTGGGCGCCCTCGCGGTGCGGCATGTCGGCCAGCGGCAGGTGGTTGAAGCCCAGTTGGCGAATCAGGCGCCAGGCGATTTCGCGATGTGCGAACGGCGACTTGGGCGTGCTCGGCGGGCGAATGAGGCCCACGGCCGAGACCGGCACGGAGTCGGCCACCGCCAGGTCTGAATGCCCGTTGCGCGGCACCAGGCACGGCAGGTCGCGGTTCGTGAGCATCGCCTTCACCGACAGGTAGCGCAGGCTGCCGGGGTAAGGCGCCTCGTGCTGGTCGACCAGTGACAGGAACACCTCGGTGCCGATGTACGGCGTGCGCGTGCCGTACTTGCGCGCGGTGTCGGACGCGAGCCTCTGCTCGCGGCGCACCGAGAAGTAGCGCCCGTGGTTGCCCTCGTCTTCATTGAGCGTCTGGTAGAGCGGGCGAAACTCCAGCTCGGCCGTGGTCTGCGCCTGCTGCCCCGCGATGCGCTGCACCGAATAGACCTCGAAGTCGAGCGGGCGCGAACGGTCGGGCACCAGGTGGAACTCGGGTTGCGCCTCGTCGAGTTCGATGCGGTCGGTGCGCCGTTCGAACAGGTTGACCACCGGCGTGCTGAACAGCGCGAACTGGCCCGCGTCGACCAATGCGCCCAACGCACCCGGCGGCTTGCTCAGCAGCACCACGATCTCGACTTCTTTCCCGTGTGTGCGCGCCAGGCCGGGGGCCAGCTGCGTCAGCGTGAAGAAGTAGAAGCGCTCGGGGCATGCGAAGTATTCGTGCAGCAGGTTGTGGCCGTGAAAGGTGTTCCATTCCAGCGGCAGCAAGCCCTCGCCGGGCGCCAGTCCTTCGTGCACCAGCGCGCCTTCGGTCACCACGTGCGGCCGGTCGGCCAGCTTGCCGGGCTCGCCGACGAAGGTGGTCACGGCCGAGGTGTGCAGAAGCTCGAACAGGTGCGAGGCCACCTGTTCGTTGCCGCGCAGGTAGATGGGCAGCCGGTCGAGCCCCACCAGCGCGCTGAAGTTCATTTCGCCCACGATGCGCAACCGAAGGCGCAGCGCGCCCGTCACCTGCACGTGCGGCGGCAGGTAGCGCTCCAGCGCGGGAATGTCGGGCGGCGCGCCCGTCAGCCTGGCGTCGACGATCTCGAAGGGCCACAGCGTCACGTCCTGGCTGGAGCGGAACTCGCACGGCGTTTCCTCGCCGGTTGGCACGCGCGCATGGAAGGCCGTGCCGCGCGGCACCACGAAGCCGCGCGTGAAGTCGCCCTCCTTCACGCTGGGGTGCAGTTGCGCCACGGCCATTGACGGCGTGGGGCTCAGGTAGTTGGGGTACAGCACCTCGAGCAGGCGCTGTGTGAAGCGCGGAAACTCCGCGTCCAGCTTGATCTGCATGCGCGCCGAAAGGAAACTGAAAGACTCGATCAGCCGTTCCACGTAGGGGTCGGCCACCTCGATGCCGTGCATGCCCAGGCGCCGGGCGATCTTGGGGTGCGACTGGGCGAACTCGCCGGCCGCCTCGCGCATGTAGACCAGTTCTTTGTTGTAGTAGTCGAGGAGTTGGGGGTCCATGGCATCCGGGTCCCTGAAGTGAAGAAGAAGGAAACGCGTCAGCGCGCGACGCGCAGCACGCTCATGCGGTTGGTTTCGAGATCGACCGCGCTCTGCACCATGAACTCCAGCGGGTAGGGACGCAGATGGATCATGGCGCGGATCTCGAACAGCAACACGTTGTATTCCTCGGCCGCGCCGCCGCCTTCCTTCATGAGCGGCACCACCGACACCGTCTCGGGAATCAGGCGCGGCTCGTAGTCCTGCACGGCGCGGCGGATGATGCGTTCGATGTCCGCCCACTTGCGCTGCGACAGGTAGCTGCCCGCCAGCGGCGGCACGCCGAAGTTGAGGGTCGACGCGGCCGCTTCGGCATGGCGCTCGCGGTCGATCAGGTCTTCGGCATTGGTGGTGTTGAGCAGGAAGGCCAGGTCGCGCTGCACGATGTCGCGCATCTGCGCGGGCGTGACGGTGTAGTCCGAGGGCAGCTCCGAGGTGCGGCTGGGCGCCTCGTCGCGCAGGCGGTCGAAAAGCGTGGGAAGCAGGTGCGCATTGACGCGCGTCGGGGCGGCACCAGCTGCGCGCGGCGAACGTGCGCCGGGGTGGGCGGGGTGCCCTGGTCGGGGGCCGGAAACAGGGGGATGCTCGGTGGGTCGCATGGCCGTGCCTTTGCTGGAAGGGCCAGAGTCTTGCGTGGATGCACGCGGCCTATTGCAAACAATGGTCACATCTGGTGCACGCCCCCGAGAAAAGCGAGCAAAGCGGGGAAATGTCATGGCAATGCGCTTCGCGAGTCCTACACCACACGCCGCCCCTTGCCGACAGTCAGGAAGCCCCTGCGCAACGAAGCTGTATGCATATCAACACACAGGAGCCCTCGCGTGAATTCCATCATCTACATCGTCGGTCTGGTCGTGGTCGTGGTTGCCGTTCTTTCGTTCTTCGGCCTTCGCTGAGACCTGGCACGCGCCACCGACTCTTTGCACCCTGGAAAACGGGGCCGCTCGCGGCCCCGTTTCTCATGGGGGCGCACGGCGCGGCGGGCATAATTTGCGCGCCCTGACCCTGCGCGGGGCCTCCTCAGCGAAGGGCCCCTGTTGACCGACACCGCGTTGCGCGAATCTGCTTTTTCCGATGCGGTGATCACCGAGGCCATTCGATGGGCCGAGCAGAACGGCCCGCTGGACGACGCGCAAGCCATGCGCGCTGCGGCCTCGCACACTGCCGGCAGCCACGCGCAAGTCACCGAGCGTGCGCTTCGCCTCGGCGAACGCCTCGGCCTCCAAACCGAACTGACCCGCGCCCGCCTCTGGGCGCCGTGGGTGTTGATGGGCATGGTCGCGCTCATCGTGCTTGCAGGCCTCGGCCTTGCGGGCAACGTGGTGGGCGGCGGCGAGCGCCATATCAACGTGATCGTCGCGCTGGTCAGCCTGCTGGGCCTGCATGCCCTCACGCTCTTGGCGTGGCTGGCCGGCCTGTGGCTGCCGGCGGGCACGTTCGGCAGCGCCTCGCTCGGGTGGATCTGGCTGTCGCTGACCGCGCGGGTGGCGGGCGGCAAACGCGGACAGGCGCCGCTGCTGGTGCGCGCCGCCACCGGGCTGCTGTCCCGCGCCAGGCTGCTGCCATGGGCTTTCGGCCTGGTGAGCCACGGCATCTGGTCGCTGTCGTTCGCGGTGGTGCTGGCCGCGATGCTGTTCGCGCTCGCCTTTCGCAGCTACACGCTGAGCTGGGAGACGACGATCCTCGATCCCGCATTCTTCGTGCAGGCCGTGCAGGTGCTGGGCTGGGCGCCCTCGAAGCTCGGCTTTCCGGTGCCCGACGCCGCCACCATCCTGGCCGCCGCGCCCGGCGCAACCCACGCGGGAGGCCAGCGCACCTGGGCGCTGTGGCTCACGGGGTGCATCGTGGTCTACGGCCTGCTGCCGCGCGTGGCCCTCGTGCTGTGGAGCGCCGCCATGTGGCGCAGCCGCCGCAAGGCGCTGCAGCCCGACTGGCGCGAGCCCTACTACCGCCAACTGCTCGCCCGCTTCGCCGCGATGGCACCGGCGGCCATCGTCGACGCCGACCCCGGCCGTACGCAGGGTGCCACGCCCGCGGGCCTGTCCGATTCACAGCTGCAGGACCTGCTCTTCGTGGTCGGCTTCGAGCTGCCACCTGATACGCCCTGGCCGCCGTCGGCCCTGCCCGCCACTGGGGCCGCGCAGGTGCAGCGCATCGACGGCAGCGCGCCGTCGCGCCGCGCCCTGCTCGACCAGTTGGCCCGCGTGCGTCCGCGCACCGTGCTGCTGGTGTGCCACGCCGCGTCGAGCCCCGACCGCGGCACCGAGCGCTTCCTGCGCGAAGTGCTGGCGCATTGCGGCGAATGCCGCCTCTGGCTGGCCGATGCACCCAACGCCGGCGCCACGCAGCGCTGGCTCGATTGGCTGCAAGGCACCGGCCTGCAACGCATCGCGGCCGGCGACAGCCTGGCCACCGCCCTGCGCCCGACCGCCACCGCGCCATGACACAGCCGCCCATCCGCATCGCCGTCGTCGGCCACACCAACGCGGGCAAGACCTCGCTGCTGCGCACGCTCACGCGGCGCGTGAACTTCGGCGAAGTGTCGGACCGCCCCGGCACCACGCGCCATGTCGAGTCGGTCGACCTCGAGGTGGACGGCGCGGCCGCGGTGCGCTTCTTCGACACGCCCGGCCTCGAAGACGCCGTCGCACTGCGCGAGCACCTCGCCGGTTTCCACATGCAGGGCACGCAGGCCACGCCGCCCGAGCGCATCCGCCAGTTCCTGCAAGGCCCCGAGGCCCACGGCGTGTTCGAGCAGGAGGCCAAGGTGCTGCGCACCATGCTCGACATCGACGCTGCCTTTCTGGTCATCGATGTGCGCGAGCCGGTGCTGCCCAAGTTCCGCGACGAGATCGAGCTGCTCAATTCCTGCGCGCGCCCCGTGCTGCCGGTGCTGAACTTCGTGCGCGACGCCGCCAGCCGCGAGCCGGCGTGGAAGGCGCTGCTGTCGGCCTACGGCCTGCACGTGCAGGTGCGCTTCGACGCGGCAGCCCCCTTCGTCGGCGCCGAGCAGGACCTGTACAACGACCTCGCCACGCTGCTGCGCGAGCGCCGCGAGGTGCTGCGCGGCGTGGTCGATGCGCTGAACGCCGAGGCGGCCCGGCGCCGGCAGTCGGCCTGCACGCGCATCGCCGAACTGCTGGTCGATGCCGCGGCGGTGCGCCGTACCGTGTCGGCCACCGAATTCGCCGACACGGCACGCCGGCAGGCCCTCGTGGCCGCCCTGCAGAAAGCGGTGTTCGACAAGGCCCAGCGTTGCACCGACGACCTGCTCGCGCTCTACGGCTTCCGCCAGGGCGACGCCGACGAGGCGCCGCTGCCCCTGGTCGAAGGCCGCTGGACGCTCGACTTCTTCAGCCCCGAAGCCATGAAGGACGCGGGCCTGCGCCTGGGCAAGGGCGCGGCCATCGGCGCGGCGGTGGGGGTGGTGGCAGACCTGGCCGTGGCCGGCATCTCGCTGGGCGCCGGCGCGGCACTGGGCGGCGCCATCGGCGGCGCGGTGTCGCAGGGCTGGGGCCCGCTCGGGCGCAAGATCGCCAACAAGCTGCGCGACATGCACGAGCTCACGGTGGAAGACGGTGTGTTGTTCGCGCTGGTCGCGTGGCAGCTTCAGCTTGCGCAGGCGCTGGAGCAGCGCGCCCATGCGGCCACGCAGCGCATCGGCGCGGACGCGCCCGCCGGCGGCGACGCGCAGACCCAGGCCGCGGCCGCCGCCGTGCGGGCCGCGCAGCCGGCGCGCAACCATCCCGACTGGGAAACAGGCACGGGCTCGGTCGCCGGCCGCATCTTCTGGCGGCCGTCACCGCAGCGCGAGGCGCTCGTTGCCGACCTGTCGCACGGGCTGCGAAGCGCTTTCGGGCCCGCCTGACAGCAGCCAGACCCGCGCCACGCCGTGTCAGTGGGCGCCGGAGGCCAGCGCCTGCAGCCGGGCATAGTCGCCCGGCCGCGCGCCCAGCTGCTCGGGCGTGGAGCGCTTGACGATGCGCTCCTGGAACAGCTGCCGGTTGACCGTCGACACCGTCATGCCCTTGCCGCGCAGGAACTGCTCGTCTTCCAGCTCGCCGGCAATCACGCCGACGTTGGTCCATCGAGCGGTGTCGGCGAGCACCTTCTCGAGCATCGCCTGCTGCGGCGGCGCCAGCCGGGCCCAGGCGGCCTTGCCGATCACGATGCCCAGCGTGTCGTAGACGTGCGCCGTCAGCATCACGTACTTCTGCACCTCGTAGAGCTTCTTCGACCTGACGATGCCCAGCGGGTTGTCCTGTGTCTCGACCTCGTTCTTCTTCAGCGCGCCGTACAGGCTCATGAAGGGCAGCGTCACCGGCCTGGCGTCGAGCGCGGTGGCGAACAGCTGGTAGGCCGCGGCGTCGGGCACGTAGAGCTTCAGGTCGCGGAAGTCGTCGGGCCTGGCCAGCGGCCTGGCGGACGTGACCTGGCGCGCGCCGTAGTACACGGCGGCCACCATGCGGTTGCCGCTCTTCTCGTTGTAGCCCTTCATCAGCTCCGCCAGCAGCGGGCTGGCCAGGTACTTGCGCACGTGGTCGAGGTCCTTGAACGCGAAGGGGTAGCTCGCCAGGTTCAGCGGCGCATAGCCCTCGGCCAGCGTGGCCTGCCCGACGTAGGCGATCTGCACCGAGTCGTTGGCCAGCATCAGCGGAAAGTCGGACTCCTGGCCCAGCTTCGAGGAGGGCACCACCTCGACCAAGATCTTGCCTTCGGACTGCTCGGCGATCTTGCGCGCCGCCATTTCGGCCTGCTGGTGGAAGATGCTCGTGGGCTCGTAGACATGCGCCCACTTGAGCTGCAGCACCTGGGCCTGCGCGGCGACGGCGCTTGCCAGCGCCAACAGGAACAGGCCGGCGCGGTGCCACGGCAAGAAGCTTTTCATCGACTCTCCCTCGGGTTGAGAACAGTCCGCCTCATGCAAGATCGACGCCATGGCCGCGGGCAGACACCGGGTCGCGCCCGGCGGGGCAAGCCTACGGATGCGGGCCGGAACCCGAAAGCGGGTTTGCCCGCGCGAGATTGAAGCGGTCAGCCGCCGCGCGAGGCGGTCGCCCGGCGCGCGCGTGCCCGCTTCAGCGCGCGGACCAGAACCCAGGCGGCCAGCAACAGGCAGCCGAAGGCCGGCAACGCCCAGACGAAACCGCTGGTGGTGTAGACGGTCTGCGTGTCGGCGTCGTAGTGCCGGCCCAGGTCGTTGAAGTCCCGGCTCAGGTAACGGTCGTACCAGGCCCAGAAGAAGAAGGCCGAGGCGGCAAGCGACAGGGTCAGGGCGGCGGCGGTGGCGATGTGTTTGGGCATGGTGCGCAGGCATTGTCGGGGCGTGTGACGTACGGCAGCGTCGGCCCGCCGTACCATGCCGGACCCACAGGACCCGGAGGACCCCATGCAGCTGCGCGCCATCCGCGCCGACATCACGACCCTGCAGGTCGACATCATCGTCAACGCCGCCAACTCCTCGTTGCTGGGCGGGGGCGGCGTGGACGGTGCCATCCACCGCGCCGCAGGGCCGGACCTGGTGCACGAATGCCGCTTGCTCGGCGGCTGCAAGACCGGCGATGCCAAGCTGACCCAGGGCTATCGGCTGCCCGCAAAGTTCATCGTTCACACGGTCGGCCCCGTGTGGCGCGGCGGTGCCTCGGGCGAACCCGGACTGCTCGCGTCGTGCTACCGGCGTGCGATGGCGCTGGCGGCGGGGCAAGGGGCACGCAGCATCGCGTTTCCGAGCATCAGCACGGGCATCTACGGCTATCCCGTCGCGCTGGCGGCGAGCGTCGCGGTGGACACGGTGCGCGCCGCGGAGCAGGACGCGACCTCGGTCCGGGAGGTCGTGTTCTGCTGCTTCTCGCCCAGCGACCTCGCCGTGTACGAAACTGCATTGCGCGGCACCCCCGCACAATGACCGCATGACCGCATGACCGCTCTCGACGACGAAGGCCGGGGCGCTCGCTGCGACCTGGACTTCTTCTTCGTCACCGAAAACCTCGCGACGCGGGGCTGGAGAACGTGCGGCGCATCGACGGCGCATTCTTCCAGCCGGTGCTGGTGGGCACGCGGCCCGCGCGCTAGCTGGCGGGGCAAAAAGGCGGTCCGCCCCTGCTACGATCCGCCTCCCCGGGGCCTCAGCCTCCCGGCCTGCAAAGTCAGACGGTGTCCCGTCCAAGTGCTGGCAACCCGACCGGAGCTTTCCGTGGACACCGCACGCACCGACGCCTTCCCCGCACCCCTCGCACCCCTGCAACCCGTTTCCTTCGGCGAAGCCTTCCGCTTCTGGCTCAAGCTCGGCTTCATCAGCTTCGGCGGCCCGGCGGGGCAGATCGCCATCATGCACACCGAACTGGTGGAACGCCGGCGCTGGATTTCGGAGAAGCGCTTCCTGCATGCGCTCAACTACTGCATGCTGCTGCCCGGCCCCGAGGCGCAGCAGCTGGCCACCTACATCGGCTGGCTCATGCACCGCACCTGGGGCGGCGTGGTGGCCGGCGCGCTGTTCGTGCTGCCGTCGCTGTTCATCCTGATCGCGCTGTCCTGGGTCTACATGGCCTACGGCAACGTGCCCGTGGTGGCGGGCATCTTCTACGGCATCAAGCCGGCGGTGACCTCGCTGGTGCTGCACGCGGCGCACCGCATCGGCACGCGGGCGCTGAAGAACCCGTGGATGTGGGGCATCGCGGGCGCGGCCTTCCTGGCGATCTTCGCGTTCGACACGCCGTTTCCCGCCATCGTGATCGGGGCCGGGCTGATCGGCCACTTCGGCGCACGCTGGGCGCCGGGCGTGTTCGCGCTGGGCGGCGGCCACGGCAGCACCGAGGCGGGCTACGGGCCGGCCCTGATCGACGACGACACGCCGACGCCGCCGCATGCGCGCTTCACCCGCGGCCGGCTGGCCAAGGTGCTCGCCGTGGGCCTGGTGCTGTGGGCGCTGGCCATGGGCGGCCTCGTCGCCACGCAGGGCTGGCACGGCACGCTGGCGCAGATGGGCGCGTTCTTCACCAAGGCGGCGCTGCTGACCTTCGGCGGCGCCTATGCCGTGCTGCCCTATGTGTACCAGGGCGCCGTGGAGCAGCACCACTGGCTGGACGGCAGGCAGATGATCGACGGCCTCGCCCTCGGCGAAACCACGCCGGGCCCGCTGATCATGGTGGTTGCCTTCGTCGGCTTCGTCGGCGGCTGGCTGCAGCAGGTGGCCGGGGCGAACGCGCCTTTCATGGGGGGTGCGCTGGCGGCCACGGTCGTGACCTTCTTCACCTTCCTGCCCTCCTTCGTCTTCATCCTCGCGGGCGGGCCGCTCATCGAGGCCACGCACGGCAAGCTCGGCTTCACCGCGCCGCTCTCGGCGATCACCGCGGCCGTGGTCGGCGTGATCCTGAACCTGGCGCTGTTCTTCGCCTACCACGTGCTGTGGCCGCAGGGCTTCGGCGGGCACTTCGACGCCATCTCGGCCGTCATCGCCGTGGCGGCGACCGTGGCGCTGTTCCGGTTCAAGGTCGGCGTGCTGCCGCTGCTCGGTGGCTGCGCGGCCGTCGGCCTGCTGGTGACGCTGGTGCCCGGCTTGCGCTGAGCGCCGGCTTCGGCGCGCAGTTCACTGCGGTGCGCGTGGCGCGCTTGGTGCGCGTCCGGCACATGCGGATGCGCAGGGCGCTGCGGCAAGTGCCGGTGCGGATGCCTGCGCCCGCGCATGCGGACAACCCGGTCACCGTCGCGTCACGGGCCAAACCTAGCATCCGGCGGCTTTCGATCTCCTTCCAACACTCACGCGAAGACCGCCCATGACACAGACCGTTCCTGCCCCCGCTCCCCGCCCGGTTCGCGCCGTCCTTGCGGCCATGGCCTCGATCGGCGGCTGCCTCGTGATCGCCGCCTGCGGCGGCGGCAGCGACAACGGCGTCGCGTTTCCGGTGCTTCCGCCGGCCCCCGCGCCTGCGCCTGCACCGGCGCCCCCAGCGCCCGCACCCGCGCCGCTGGGCACGCTCGACGGCTCGGTGCCCCTCGTCATCGGCCACCGCGGCCTGCCGGGCCTGTATCCCGAGGAAACGAAAACCGCCTACGAAGCCGCAGCCGACGCCGGTGCCGATTCGCTGGAAACCGACCTGCACCTCACGAAGGACTGCGTGCTGGTGGCGCGCCACAACCCCTGGCTCAGCGACAACACCAACGTGGCCGACGTGGCCGCGACCAACGCCACCGTCGCGGCCCGCAAGCGCACCGTGCCGGGCGTGCTGGTCAATGTGAAGTACCCGGCCATCGCCGAGAACGGCCCGGCCCAGTACAAGAGCGACCTGACGGACCCCAGCGATCCGAAGTCGGTGCTCAAGTCGCTCATCGTCGACGGCGAGGACCACACCAACGACTGGTCGATCACCGACTTCACCATGGACGAGCTGCGCCAGTGGATTCGCGGCACCACCTACGACGCCAAAGACCAGCGCCCGACCGAGCTGAACGGCAAGCTGCCGATCCTGAGCTTCCAGGAGGTCATCGACATCGCCCGGGCCAAGAGCGCCGCCACCGGCCGCGCGCTCAGCGTGTACCCGGAAACCAAGAACCCGATCTGGAACAACGCGCAAGCCATTGCCAACGGCTGCGGCCCGGCGGGCAGCCACCCGCTGGAAGACGCGCTGCTCAAGGTCATGAACTTCAACGACCTCAACCGCAAGGACGCACCGATCTTCGTGCAGAGCTTCGAGCCCGAGAGCCTGAAGTACCTGCGCTCGGCCGGCCTGAAGGCGCGCGCGGTGCAGCTGGTGGACGGCAACGACGTCAACTACCAGACCGGCGAGATGATCTACGTGACCAACGACGTCTACACCTTCGTCGACGGCCGCCCCTACAGCTGGACGCTGGCCGGCAACCCGAAGTGGTTCGGCGAGATGCTCACGCCCGCGGGCCTGGCCGAGGTGAAGACCTATGCCGACGGCATCGGCCCGTGGAAGCCGCAGGTCATGGCCCACACCGTCGTGCCGTTCGTCGCGGGCAAGGGCCTGGCGGACGTGAACACCGTCAAGCCCACCGCCCTGATCGCCGACGCGCACAAGGCCGGCCTGTTCGTGCACAGCTACACCTTCCGCAACGAAGCCAAGTACCTGGCCGGCGTGTACAAGGGCGACCCGGCGGCCGAGTACCTCGCGTACTTCCGCGCCGGCATCGACGGCGTGTTCTCGGACTTCGCGAACACGGCCTTCGCCGCGCGCAAGACCTACCTGAAGGAAACCGGCCGCTGAGGCCACGCCACGCCCCGCACGCACAAGCACAAGCAGCAGGCAGCACACGACATGTACCCCGGCGAACGACTCAACGGCTACAGCCACCTGCTCGGCCTGCTGCTCGCGCTGCCCGCGGCGGCAGCGCTGCTGCTGAAGACCGTGCCCACCGGCGACCCCGCGCGCATCGCGGGGGCGCTGGTGTTCTCGCTCTCCGCCGTGGCGCTGTACGCGGCCTCCACCCTGTTCCACAGCACGCGCGGTCGCCTGAAGCGCGTGTGGGAGCGGGCGGACCACTGCGCCATCTACCTGCTGATCGCGGGCACCTACACGCCGTTTGCGCTGGTCACGCTGCAGGGTGCGTGGGGTGGCGTGCTGCTGGCGATCATCTGGGGCGCGGCGCTGTTCGGCATCTGGCGCGAGCTGAGGCCGGCCAGGGGCGATGCGCCGCAGAAGCCGCCGCTGTGGCTCTACATCGGCATGGGCTGGCTCGGCGTGCTGGCCGCCGTGCCGCTGGCCGCGCGGCTCGACGCCGCCGGGCTGGTGTGGCTGCTGGTCGGCGGCGTGCTGTACACGGCGGGCACGGTGTTCTATCGCAACCGGCAAGGCTTTCGCCATGCGCACGGCGCCTGGCACCTGTTCGTGCTGGCGGGCACGGCGAGCCACTACGTGGCGGTGGGCTGGTTCGTGCTTTAAGGCAAGAGGCCTTCCGTGTCAGCCGTGACTGGCACGCGCTGCACCTGCCGACGGCATGCAGCCCCGAGCGGCTCAGCCTTCGCCCGGCGGGAAATCGGCGCCCAGCGTCGTGGCCTCCCACGCATCGAAGTCGCCACGCATGAACTCGAGCTTCTTGCGCGCCAGGTCGAGCGCCGCCTTGCCCAGCACCAGGCGCAGCGGCGGCTTGTCGGACAGCGCGGCGTCGATGATGGCCTGCGCGGCGCGCACCGGGTCGCCGGCCTGGTTGCCGCTGCGCGCGGCCGTCTGCCTGCGGCGCTCGCCCGCGGTGGCGTCGTAGGCCTCGATGCGCGTGGCCGACTGCTGGATGGAAGGCCCCGCCCAGTTCGTGCGGAACGGACCCGGCTCGACGATGAGTACGCCGATGCCCAGCGGCTTGAGCTCCACCGCCAGCGATTCCGAGAGGCCTTCCACCGCGTACTTGGTGCCGTGGTAGTAGCCGGTGGCCGCAAAGCTCGCGAGCCCGCCGATGGACGACACGTTCACCACCAGGCCGTTGCCCTGCGCGCGCATCACCGGCAGCACGGCCTTGGTCATGTCGATCAGGCCGAAGACGTTGGTCTCGAACATGTCGCGCACTTCCTTGTCGTCGCCCTCCTCGATGGCGGCCAGGTAGCCGTAGCCCGCGTTGTTGACGAGCACATCGATGCGCCCGAAATGCTGCCGTGCCTGCGCCACCGCCTGCTCGATCTGCTCGCGTTGCGTCACGTCCAGCGGCAGCACCAGTGCGCGGTCTCCATGGCCCTCGGCAATGTCGGCCACCTGCGCGGGATTGCGCGCGGTGACCACGGCGCGCCATCCGCGCGCCAGCACGAGCTTGGCGAGTTCGCGGCCGAAGCCGGTGGAGCATCCCGTGATCAGCCAGACGGGGTCGGTTCGATTCATCATCTTTGAAACTCCATGAAACAACAGGTGTGGATGGGAACGCTTCGCTGCCGCACAGGCTACGCCGGATCGATGACCCTGTCCGGTGTGCGAGAACGAGGCCGGGTCGGCGTTCAGGGCGCGGCTCCGCGCCATCGACACCTGCACCCCGAGCGCGCCAGCTGTCAGAAGGGCTGCAAGCGCATCTTCACGAACACCCGCGACAGGCCGCGCACGATGCGCGCTCGTGAGGTGTCAGCGAAGCGCCGTGCTGCGATACGGGCTGCGTGCGTCGCTCAGCAAGAGGCGGTTCGTGCGCAGCAGGTTCTCCTCGCGCTCGTCCGAATACCGCCAGACCAGGCCGCCCGCGATGTAGGCGGCGCTCACCTGCGCCCAGTCGGCGTACGCCTGCTGCACCTGGGGCTTGAGGCCGCCTGCAAACCGCGCGAACTCCGCGCGCTCAATGAAACCCAACTGGACCGCCCAGCGCGACAGGCTCGCCAGGCGCACGGCGTCCCATGCCACCAGGCTGGCGATCTGCGCGGGTTGAACCTTGAAGTGCTTTCTCAGTTCGTCCACCCATGACCGGCTGTTCGTCACCAGCTGCGAAACCTCGGAGAACGAATGGCCGCTCTGCGCCGCCAGCGCCTTGTAGTCGAGGCTCTTGCGCGCCTTGATCTGGAAGAAGGCGGGGAAGGACGTGTCCACCAGCGCGCGCAACAGCGGGTGGGTCGTCTGCACGGCGTCGTCGACCGCCGCGATGGCCTGCCACACCGAGGCGTAGGCCGTGCGTTGTCCCTCCTGCACGAGCCAGCGGGCCTTCTCCTCGAAGCTGGCGCGGTCGTGCACGCCCCACACCTGCGCGATGCCCTCGCGCAGTTCGTCGTCGTCCTTGCCCGTGGGCACCGAATTCACGTAGTCGCCGTTGAAGGCGCTGAGCGGTGCACTCAATGTGACCAGCCACGCTTCCTCGGCGGTGGCGTCGGGCGCCGGGTCGAAGTGAAGCTTGTCGTTGTCCAGCAGCGCGTGGCCGATGATGTCCCTGATCCCCATACCTTGACCTCCTGAGTTTTGAAAGGCGCCGGCAGTGACGGCGCGAAGCGAGCGAACCGAAAGGCGCAGGCATTCTATGCAGCGGTCCGTGTCGACCGGCGGGGTTGCGCGGCCGCGCTTGCCGCGTTGCCTGGCGTCCGTGCGCGGGAGGGCGGGGGGCGAGAGAGCCGCGGCTTTGCGCGACAATCCCCCGTTTATTTCCGCCTCCTGGGCCGCACATCCGGATGATGTTTCGCTTCTTCGCCCAAGGGACCGACACTTTAGCCACACACCGGGCCGTCAGCGGCCACCCTCTGCGCCAATGGCCCTTGTGGATCGTTGCCCTGGTCGCGCTGTTCCTGTCCGCGCTCGCTACCGCGCAGCGCTCACAGTCCGAAGGGCCCACGCAGGCGCAGCGGGAACCGTTGCAGATCGCGCGCCAAGCCGACGGACTGCCGGCCGTGCAGCACCTGCAGGTGCTCGACGACACCACGCGCTCGCTCACCATCGAGCAGGTGCGCACGCCGCAGCATGAAGTGCGCTTCGGCTTTCCGGTCGATCCCCTGAAGGGCAAGGAAGCCGACCGCGTGCTGTGGTTCAAGCTGCAGATGCGGCTGGTCGACCCCGCCGATGCAACGCGCGAATGGCTGCTGCTGGTGCCCACCGTGTCCACGCGCGACCTGCGCTTCTACGGCCCCTTCGACGAGAACGGCCATGCGCTGGCAGACCCCGTCGTCACCGGCATGCGCCATCCCTGGGCGACTCGACCGGCCGCCTCCGAGCAGATGGCGTGGCGCTTCCGGCTGCCGGGTCCGGGCACGTATACCGCCTACTTCCGGGTCGAGTCCACTTTCGCGCGCATCTACGACGTCAAGATCTGGGACCCGGCCGATTTCCTGGAGTCGACGCAGGACAAGCGCATGTTCGACGGCGTGAGCTACGGATTGCTGTTCGGCCTCATGGTGTACGGCCTGGTGCTGTTCCTGGTGTTCGGCGAAGGGCTCTATGCGTACTACATGCTCTCGTGCGCGTGCGGCGTGCTGGCGCTCGCCAGCATCAACGGCCATGCGCTGCGCTACCCCTTCGCGCACTGGCCGGCGGTGGCCGGCATCGCCTATACCGCGGGGCCTGCGCTGTGGGCGATCTGCAAGCTGCAGTTCGGCAGGCGGCTGCTGCGGCTGCGCCACTTCGCGCCGTGGCTCGACCGGCTGGTACAGGTCTTCACGCTGACGCTGGCGCTGGCAATTCCATACGCCTACTGGGGCTCGCACCCGTTGCTGACGTTCCAGCTGGTACAGGTGTCGGTGGTGGCGTCGACCGTGGTGATGGTGGTCGGCGCGCTGGTCGCGATGCGCCGGCGCTACTGGCCCGCCGTGCTCTATTTCTTCGGCATCGCGCTGCTGCTGGCCGGCGTCGGCACCATCGTGCTTCCGAGCTGGGGCTGGATGGCATGGGCGCCGAACCAGATGAACGTGTCGCAGGGTGCGCTGGTCGCGGAGCTGATCGTCTTCGCGGTGGCGATGGCGTCGCGCCTGCGGCTGGTGCTGCGCTCCGAGCAGGCGCTCACCACGCGCACCCAGCAGCTGGTGGAGGCGCTGGGTACCGATGCGCTCACGGGCGCCACCAGCCGCACGGGCTTGGAGAGCCGGGGCGAGGAATGGCTGGGCACGGGCGAGCCGTTCGCACTGATGCTGCTGGACCTGGACGGC
Organism: Variovorax sp. AC103; assembly: GCF_979254005.1. Lineage (NCBI taxonomy): Bacteria > Pseudomonadati > Pseudomonadota > Betaproteobacteria > Burkholderiales > Comamonadaceae > Variovorax > Variovorax sp. AC103. The sequence goes on from NZ_CEEDFC010000005.1 coordinate 201,485, forward strand.
TTCAAGGGCGTGAACGACGCGCACGGCCATGCGGCCGGCGACGCAGTGCTGATCGCCACAGCGAAGCGGTTGCGCCAGCAACTGCGCGCACACGACGTGGTGGCACGGCTGGGCGGCGACGAGTTCGCGATCCTGGTACACGGCACCCCTTCGCCGCAGACGCTGGGCGTGATGGCTCAGCGCATGATCGAGGCCTGCGCGGGGCCGGTCGACTACGAAGGCCGCAGCGTCACGGTCGGCATGAGCCTGGGCATCGCATGCCACCCGAACGACGGCAACACGCTGGCCCAGTTGCTGCGCGCGGCCGACCTGGCGATGTACAACGTCAAGCAGCGGCGCACAGGGCCGGCGTTCACCTTTGCATCGGCGCTCGGTGGGCGCGGCCCCGGTGGTACGGCAACGCCTTCTATGCGGACCCAGCCCTTGCAAACTCCACCGGCAGCTCCTTGAACTGCTTCTTCACCGCCGCCACGGGCGCGCCGCCCACCACGATGCGCGCGAACGCATCCAGCGGGCTGAAAAAAGCCGGCCGCAACTTGCCGAGCTTGCTTTCGTCGACGATGAGAAAGCTCTCCGACGCGCTGCGTATCGCCGCCTGCTTCACCGGCACTTCATGAAAGTTGGAGCAGCTCGCGCCGCGCTCCAGGTCCAGCCCACCGGCCGAGATGAAGGCCTTGTTCACCCCCAGCTTGTTCAGGTACTGCAGGCCTTCGTCGGAGAAGAAGGTGGCCGATGAGGGGTGGTACAGGCCGCCCATCAGCATCAGTTGGGTGTGGGGACGGCGGCTCAGCACCGCCGCGATGTTCGTGGAGTAACACACCACGCTCAGCGGCATGTCCGGCGGCAGCGCTTCGGCGAAATGGACCATGGTCGTGCCGCAATCGATGAACAGGCTGTCGTGCGGCTGCACCCACGTGGCGGCACGCTCGCAGGCCAGCCGCTTGTTGGCCGCGTGCTGGTCGCTGGCCTCGTCGAGCGAGTAGCGATCGGCGCCCGGCAGCGTGGTCGCCAGCACATAGCCGCCGAGGGCGGAGAGCGGTGAATCGGCCGACGACAGGTCGCGCCGGATGGTCATCTCGGTCACGTCCAGCCGCTGCGCGGCCTGCTTGATCGGCAACGGCCCGCCGGCCTCGACGAGCTCCTGCATCTTTGTCAGGCGCACGGCCCGCGCTTCGGCTCCGGCGGTTTTTCGCATGTTCGGGTTCCTTGGGTCCAAGGTTTGGAGTATCGGGCATCGGACGGCCTCAAAATGTTATTGCAAAAACATCTTGCCTAAATAAATGTTGTTGCCATAACATTCAATCCAACACGCCGCCGGCACTGCACGGCAGCACGCTCGACACGGACCACCGCTGCATCGCACTGCAACGCCAAGCCACGGAGACAACAGACATGCCCTTTGCCTGCCTGCCGCACCAGCGGCCCCTGCGCGCCACGGCGCCTTCCACTCCATGACTTCCACTTCACTCGTTCGCGCCAGCGGCGCGGTGCGCTCGCGTCCGGCACCGCCCGCCACCGCCGTCGCCGCAGCCGCAAACCCGGCACCCGCGCCCGCTGCACAGCCCCACACTGCCGCGCGCAACACCGCGCAGCCTTTCGACAGCGGCTGGTTCGACAGCATCCGCGTCAACCTCTCGGCCGCCGAGCGCCGCGTGGCCACCTTGCCGGGCCGCCGCTCGGTCAAGAAAGACGCGCAGGCCGGCTGGCTGCTGAAGGCCATCACCTGCATCGACCTGACCACGCTCAACGGCGACGACACGGCCGAGCGCGTGCGCCGGCTCTGCGCCAAGGCGGTGACGCCGGTGCGCCCCGACCTGCTGGCCGCGCTGGGCTTCGCAGACCGCACGCTGCACACGGGGGCGGTGTGCGTGTACCACCGCTTCGTGTCGACCGCGGTCGAGGCGCTCGCGGGCACGGGCATTCCGGTGGCGGCGGTGTCCACGGGCTTTCCGGCGGGGCTGATTCCGCACGAGCTCAAGCTCAAGGAGATCGAAGCCTCGGTGCGCGACGGCGCGGCAGAGATCGACATCGTCATCACCCGCGAGCACGTGCTCACCGGGCAGTGGCAAAAGCTCTACGACGAGATGCGCGACTTTCGCCTGGCAGCGGGCGATGCGCACGTGAAGGCCATCCTGGCCACGGGTGAGCTGAAGACGCTGCGCAACGTCGCCAAGGCCTCGATGGTCTGCATGATGGCCGGCGCCGACTTCATCAAGACCTCCACCGGGAAGGAAGGCGTGAACGCCACGCCGCTGGTCACGTTGGTGATGCTGCGCATGATCCGCCAGTACGAGGCCCGCACGGGCTTTCGCGTGGGCTACAAGCCAGCCGGCGGTGTGTCCACCGCGAAGACGGCGCTCGACTACCAGGTGCTCATGAAGGAAGAGCTGGGCCGCCCCTGGCTCGAGCCCGAGCTGTTCCGCATCGGCGCCTCCACGCTGCTGGCCGACATCGAGCGCCAGCTGGAGCACCACGTGACCGGCCGCTACTCGGCCTTCAATCGCCACCCGATCGGATGACCCGATGAGCAGCCAGAACCACCCCACGACCACCCCCAGCGTCGCACGCTATTTCGACACCATGGACTACGGCCCCGCGCCCGAGAGCGATACCGACGCGCGCCAGTGGCTCGCACGCCATGCGGAGGGCTTCGGCCACTTCATCGACGGGCGCTTCACTGCGGCAGGCGCCGGCGCGCATTTCGAGACGGCCGAGCCCGCCACCGGACAGCGCCTGGCCCGCATCGCCCAAGGCTCGGCGCAGGACGTGGATGCCGCCGTGGCCGCCGCGCGCGCCGCGCAGCCCGGCTGGCTCGCACTCGGCGGACACGGCCGCGCACGGCACCTGTACGCACTGGCGCGCATGGTGCAGCGCCATGCGCGCCTGCTCGCCGTGGTCGAGGCGCTGGACAACGGCAAGCCCATTCGCGAGACCCGCGACCTCGACGTGCCGCTGGTGGCGCGCCACTTCTATCACCACGCCGGCTGGGCGCAGCTGCAGGAACGCGAGTTCGCGGACCAGGTGCCGCTGGGGGTGGTCGGCCAGATCATTCCGTGGAACTTTCCGCTGCTGATGCTCGCGTGGAAGATCGCGCCCGCGCTCGCGCTGGGCAACACGGTGGTGCTCAAGCCCGCCGAGCTCACGCCGCTGAGCGCCCTGCTCTTCGCCGAACTCGCCGCGCAGGCCGGCCTGCCGCTTGGCGTGCTGAACGTGGTGACCGGCGACGGGGCCACCGGCGCGGCACTGGTCGCGCACGAAGGCGTCGACAAGATCGCCTTCACCGGCTCCACCGACGTGGGCCGCCTCATCCGCGAGGCCACCGCCGGCTCGGGCAAGTCGCTCACTCTGGAACTGGGCGGCAAGTCGCCCTTCATCGTGTTCGACGACGCGGACATCGACGCCGCCGTGGAAGGCGTGGTCGACGCCATCTGGTTCAACCAGGGCCAGGTGTGCTGCGCCGGCTCGCGGCTGCTGCTGCAGGAAGGCATTGCCGAAGACTTCATCGAGCGCCTGAAGCGCCGCATGCGCAGCCTGCGCGTGGGCTCGCCGATGGACAAGGCCGTCGACATGGGCAGCCTGATCGACCCGACGCAGCTCGAGCGCGTGCGAACGCTGGTGGCCACCGGTGTGCGTGAAGGCGCGAGCTGCTACCAGGCGCCGGGCGCGCTGCCGCCGGGCGGCAGCTTCTTCCCGCCCACGCTGCTGACCGGCGTGCACCCTGCATCGAGCGTGGCCACCGAAGAAATCTTCGGCCCCGTGCTGGTGACGATGACCTTCCGCACGCCCGACGAAGCCGTGGCGCTGGCCAACAACACGCGCTACGGCCTGGCGGCCAGCGTGTGGAGCGAGACCATCGGCCTGGCACTGGGCATTGCGCCGCAGCTGCAGGCCGGCGTGGTGTGGGTCAACGCAACCAACCTGTTCGACGCGGGCGTGGGTTTCGGCGGCTACCGCGAATCGGGCTACGGCCGCGAAGGGGGGCGCGAGGGCTGCTACGAATACCTGAAGCCGCGCGCATGGGCCGAGCGCAAGCCGCGCTCCGCGCCAGTGAACGCACAAGCCGCGAACGAAACGAACAAGGCGCAGGCCAAGCCTTCGACCACGCTCCCGGCCATCGACCGCACCGCCAAGCTGTTCATCGGCGGCAAGCAGGTGCGCCCGGACGGCGAACTGTCGCACCCGGTGCTGGCGGCCAGCGGGCAACGCGCGGGTGAAGTCGGCACGGGCAACCGCAAGGACATTCGCAACGCAGTCGCCGCCGCACGCTCGGCCGCCGGCTGGTCGAGTGCCACGCCGCACCGCCGCGCACAGGCGCTGTACTACCTCGCGGAAAACCTCTCTGCCCGCGCCGACGAATTCGCGGCGCGCATCGCCAGCCTCACCGGCGCGGCCTCGCGCGACGCGCAGGCCGAAGTCGATGCATCGGTCAGCCGCCTCTTCGCCTACGGTGCATGGGCCGACAAGTACGAAGGCGCGGTACACATGCCGCCGTTGCGCGGCGTGGCACTGGCCACCGTCGAGCCCATGGGCGTGGTCGGCGTGGTGTGCCCGGACGAGGCGCCGCTGCTGTCCTTCGTGAGCCTGTTCGCGCCGCTCATGGCCATGGGCAACCGCACGGTGGTCGTGCCGAGCGAAAAGCACCCGCTGATCGCCACCGACTTCTACCAGGTGCTCGAAACCTCCGACCTGCCGGCCGGCGTGATCAACCTCGTGACCGGCCCCGCCGCGAGCCTGGGCCAGACGCTGGCCGAGCACGACGACGTCGATGCGCTGTGGGTCTTCGGCGCAAGGGAGCTGTCGCGCAACGCCGAGCGCCTGTCGGTGGGCAACCTCAAGCGCACGCTGGTCGACCATGGCCTGGCCACCGACTGGCACGACGCGGCGTCGGCCGAAGGCCCGCTGTTGCTGCGGCATGCCACGCAGGTCAAGAACATCTGGATTCCCTTTGGTGAATGAACGTGCGAATGAACGTGGCGCGCACGCCGAAACCAAGGGAAATCCCCGAATAGCAAACGTTTGCGCAAACGTTTTCCTTCCTTAAGAATGACGGCCACAAGAACAGGTCCATTTGCTGGAGACAACATGCTGAAGTCCATCCATCCGCTGCTCAACGCCGACGTGCTGTACGCCCTGCGCGCCATGGGCCATGGCGACGAACTGGTGCTGTGCGACGCCAACTTTCCGGCCGATTCCGTGGCACGCCAGACCACGCTGGGCCGGCTGCTGCGCATCGACGGCGTGGGCACGACCGAAGCGGCGCGCGCCATCCTGTCGGTGCTGCCGCTCGACGAGGCGGTGGACGATCCGGCGCGGCGCATGGAAATCATGGGCCAGCCCCACGAGATCCCGCCGGTTCAGCAAGAGATGCAACGCGAGATCGATGCGGCCGAAGGCCGCTCGCGGCCGCTGGGCTCCATCGAGCGCTTTGCGTTCTATGAAGCCGCGCGCCGTGCGTACTGCGTGATCGCGACCGGCGAGCGCCGCTTCTACGGCTGCTTCGTGTTCAAGAAGGGCGTGCTCGCCCCCGAGGCCTGACGCCATGGCTGTCGCACCTTCACACGCCGCACAGGCGCCGCACCAACGCGGCGTGGCCGTGCTCGGCATCTTCGTGGCCGACCTCGCGTTCCGAGCGGCCAACCTCCCCGGCGTGGGCCAGACCATCGCGGGTTCCGGCTTTGCCATGGGGCCCGGCGGCAAGGGGTCGAACCAGGCCGTCGCGGCGGCACGGGCGGGCGCGGAGGTGACGTTCATCTCCAAGCTCGGGCAGGACGCCTTCGGCGCCAACGCACTCGCGCTGTGGGCGCAGGAAGGCATCACGCCGCGCGCGCCCCAGGTGAGCACGCAGCCGACCGGCGCGGCCTTCATCTACGTGCACGAGGTCACCGGTGCCAACGCGATCATCGTGGTGCCCGGTGCCGCTGCGCTCATCGACGCGAACGACGTGGACGCCGCTGCCGATGCCATCCGCGGCGCGCGCGTGTTCGTCACGCAGCTGGAGCAACCCGCGGGCGCCGCGCAACGCGGGCTCGAGCTGGCGCGCGCCGCCGGTACGGTCACGGTGTTCAACCCCGCGCCCGCCCTGCCCTTCGACGACGCGCTGTACCCGCTGTGCGACTACATCACGCCCAACGAGCACGAGGCCGCGGCGCTCAGCGGCATTGCGGTGGAAACCATCGACGACGCACGCCGCGCAGGCGACTTCTTCCTCGCCAAGGGCGTGGGCTGCGCCCTCATCACCCTCGGCGACAAGGGCGCGCTGCTGCACAGCGCCAGCGGCTCGGTGCACCTGCCCGTGTTCCACGCCGGTGCCGTGAAGGAAACAGCCGGCGCGGGCGATGCCTTCAACGGCGGCTTTGCGGCGGCGCTCGCCGAAGGCGCCTCGCCGCTGGAAGCCGCGCGCTTCGGCTCCGCGGTGGCCGCCATCTCGGTCACGCGCGCAGGCACTGCACCCTCGATGCCCATGCGCGCCGAAGTCGATGCGCTGATGAACCGCGCCGTCGGAAGGGCCCTTGCATGACCTCCCGGTTCTCCGACCGCGAACTCAACTTCCTGGTCGCCATCAACGTCGTGATCCTCGTGGTCGCGACCGTGCTCTCCAGGGGCGACTTTCTCGACGTCTACAACTTCCAGTCCATGGGCGGCCAGCTGCCCGAACTCGGCCTGCTGGCCATGGGCGTGGCGCTGTCGATGATCTCGGGCAACGGCGGCATCGACCTGTCGGGAGTGGCCCTGGCCAACCTGGCCGGCGTGGTGGCCGCCACCGTGGCGCCGATGCTCGTGGCGTCCGATGTGTCGCCCTGGCTCTACACGGGCTGGTTCGCGGTCATCGCGCTGGCGGTGGGGCTGGCAGGCGGGCTGCTCAACGGCTTGCTCATTGCGCGCGCCGGCCTCACGCCCATTCTCTGCACGCTGGGCACGCAGCTGCTCTACACGGGGCTCGCGGTCGTTCTCACCGGCGGCTCCAGCCTGCGCGTGGGCAGTGCCGAGCCGCTGTCGGCCATCGGCAACGAGATGGTGCTGGGCGTGCCCATTCCGTTCGTGATCTTCCTGGTCATGCTGCTCGGCGTGGGCTGGCTGCTCAAGCAGAGCCCGTTCGGCATCCGACTGTTCCTTCTGGGCACCAACGCCAAGGCGGCGCGCTACGCGGGCATTTCGCAAAGCCGCATGCTCATTGCCACCTACGCGCTGTGCGGCGTGCTGGCGGCGGTGGCGGGCGTGATCATCGCGAGCCGCACGGCCAGCGTGAAGTCGGACTACGGCAACTCCTACCTGCTGATTGCCATCCTCATCACCGTGATGGCCGGCGTGCGGCCGCAGGGCGGCTACGGGCGCATGGTGTGTCTCTTCTTCTCGGCCGTGGCGCTGCAGCTGCTGTCGAGCACCTTCAACCTGCTGGGCATTTCCAACTTCTTCCGCGACTGCGCCTGGGGCCTGCTGCTGCTGTTCTTCCTGGCGTCGGCGCGCTTCAGCCTGGGCGACCTGCGCAGCTTCATTTCCGTTTCGCGCACCAGCGCACCGCCGCATCAGCCCCCTCCTGGCGCGACGCAACACAGAACCACCGAGGGCTAGGAGACAACAATGCTGAAGAAAACAAAGATCGCCTGCACCGTACTGGCCCTGGGCACCGTGGCCTTCGCCTCGGCGCTGCACGCGCAAGGCAAGCCGCAGGACATCGTCACCGTGGTGAAGATCACCGGCATCAGCTGGTTCAACCGCATGGAAGTGGGCGTGAAGGAGTTCGGCGCCAGCACCCCCGGCGTGGCCACGCGCCAGATCGGCCCGGCCCAGTCGGATGCCGCGCAGCAGCAGCGCCTGGTCGAAGACCTGGTGGCCAAGAAGGTCGACGCCATCGCCGTGGTCTCGATGGACCCGCCCACGCTGGAGCCGGTGCTCAAGCGCGCCATGGAGCGCGGCATCAAGGTGGTGACGCACGAGGCCGACAACCAGAAGAACACCATGGTCGACATCGAGGCCTTCGACAACACGGCCTACGGCGCGCGCATCAACGAGCGCCTGGCCGCCTGCATGGGCCAGCAGGGCAAGTGGACCTCGCTGGTCGGCTCGCTGGGCAGCCAGTCGCAGGTGCAGTGGGCCGACGGCGGCGCGACCAACGCCAAGAAGTACCCCAAGATGACGCTGGTCGACGCCAAGAACGAGTCGCTCAACGACGCCGAGAAGGCCTACGGCAAGGCCAAGGAAATGCTGCGCAAGCACCCCGACCTGAAGGGCTTCCAGGGCTCGTCGTCGCTTGACGTGCTGGGCATCGGCCGCGCCGTGGAAGAGGCGGGCCTGCAGGGCAAGATCTGCGTGTACGGCACGGGTCTGCCGAGCGAAGCGGCCAAGTTCCTGGAGTCGGGCGCGGTCGGCGGCATCGCCTTCTGGGACCCGAAGGACGCCGGCATCGTCATGAACAAGGCGGCCAAGATGCTGCTCGACGGCAAGACCATCACCGACGGTGCCGACATGGGCGTGCAGGGCTACAACAAGGTCTCGGTCAAGAAGGGCCCGGGCGTCGGCATCATCGTCACGGGCCAGGCCTGGGTCGAGGTCGACAAGCAGAACTACAAGAAGTACGCCTTCTGATCTTCGCGAAAGCCTCGAGCGCATGACCTCTTCCGTGATCCCCGCGCCTTCCATGCAAGCCCCGGCTCCGGCGACCGGGCGCCGCGTCTTCCTAGAAGTGCAGGACGTGCACAAGCGCTTCGCGGGCGTGCACGCGCTGCGCGGCATCGACCTGACGATCGAGGCCGGCGAGATCTACCACCTGCTCGGCGAGAACGGTTGCGGCAAGAGCACGCTCATCAAGATCATCTCGGGCGCGCAGCCGCCGAGCCAGGGGCGCATCGTGATCGACGGGCGCCCCCACGAATCGCTGTCGCCGCTGGAGGCGCTCACGCTCGGCATCGAGACGGTCTACCAGGACCTGTCCTTGCTGCCGAACATGAGCGTGGCCGAGAACGTCGCGCTCAGCGAGCAGCTGGTCGCCACCGGCGGCAAGCTGGCGCGACGTTTCGACCGCAAGGCGGTGGCCGCCACGGCGGTGCGCGCGCTGGCCACGGTGAAACTGCCGACCGATGCGGCCTTTCTGGCGCGGCGCGTCGACGAACTGCCCATCGCCGCGCGGCAACTGGTGGCCATTGCGCGCGCCGTGGCCACGCGCGCGCGCATGGTCATCATGGACGAGCCCACCACCTCGCTCACGCAGAAAGAGGTCGACAACCTCGTGCACGTGGTGGAGGCACTGCGCGCGCAGGACGTGGCCGTGCTGTTCGTGAGCCACAAGCTCGACGAGTGCATCGCCATGGGCGGCCAGGCCATCGTGTTCCGCGACGGCACGAAGGTGGCGCAGGGCCCGATCCGCGACTTCACCAAGGCCGAGCTCGCGCACTGGATGACCGGCAAGCAACTCGACGGCGCGCGCTACCGCCATCAGACGCACGGCGGCGACGCCCTGCTCGAGGTCGATGCGCTGGGCCGCGGCGCGCAGTTCAGCGACGTGAGCTTCACGCTGCACAAGGGCGAGATCCTGGGCATCACCGGGCTGCTCGACTCGGGCCGCAACGAACTGGCGCTGGCGCTGGCCGGCGTGCAGGCCGCGGACCGCGGGCGCATTGCGCTCGACGCGCAACAGATCGTTCTGCGAACGCCCTCCGACGGCATTCGCCAGGGCATCGGCTACGTGCCCGAAGACCGCCTGAGCGAAGGCCTGTTCCTCGACAAGCCCATTCGCGACAACATCGTGACGGCCGTGCTGAGCCGCCTGCGCGGACGCTTCGGCGCGCTCGACGGCAAGCAGTGCCAGGCACTGGCCGAGCGCACCGTGCGCGAACTGCAGATCGCCACGCCGGACGTGGACCGCCCGGTGCAGTCGCTGTCGGGCGGCAACCAGCAGCGCGTGCTCATCGGCCGGTGGCTGGCCATCGACCCGCGCGTACTGATACTGCACGGCCCGACCGTGGGCGTGGACGTGGGCTCCAAGGACACCATCTACCGCATCGTGCAGCGCCTGGCCGAGCAGGGCCTGGGCGTGATCCTGGTGAGCGACGACCTGCAGGAGCTGCTGCAGAACTGCGACCGCATCCTGCTGATGCGCAAGGGCCGCATCGCCAACGACTTCGACGCGCAGGGCCTGGCCGAGAGCGAGCTCTACCACGCGCTGGTTTCAGACACCCCCTCCCCCGCATTCTCATGACGGCTTCCACCATGCAAGCGCATTCCACGCCGGCACCTTCTCCATCGGCAGTGGCCGCGCCCAGGCCGCCGGCCTCCTGGCGTGGCTGGCTCGCGCAACGCCCTTCCGTCTTCACGCTCGCGCTCATCGTGCTGGTGTGCCTGGCGGTGGGCGCCATCAACCCGAGCTTCTTCCAGCTGCCTGTGCTGTTCGACATCGTGCGGGCCTGCACCGTGGTGGGCCTGTTCGCGCTGGGCGTGCTGATCGTGCTGGCCGCGGGCGGCATCGACGTGTCGTTCGCGGCCATTGCGGCGCTCACGATGTACAGCATCACCAAGCTGGTGCTGAACTACTTTCCGGAGACGCACATCGCGGTGCTGCTCGTCGCAGGCGCGGCCAGCGGCGCGGTGCTGGGCGTGCTCAACGGGCTGCTGGTGCACTGGCTGAAGGCACCCTCGCTCATCGTGACCATCGGCACGCAGTACCTGTACCGCGGCATTCTTCTCACCTTCGTGGGCACCGTGTTCTTCATGAACGTGCCCGCGCCCATGGACGCCTTCGGCAAGCTCGCGCTATGGCGCTTCGACACGCCGCAGGGCCTGCACGTGGTGCTGCCCGCCACGGTGCTGGTGCTGGCCGGCGCCGCGGTGCTGACGTGGTGGCTGCTGAACCGCACGCTCATCGGCCGCGCGGTGTACGCCATTGGCGGCAGCCTGGCCATTGCGGAACGGCTGGGCTACAACCTGCGCACGGTGCACGTCTTCGTGTTCGCGTACGCGGGTTTCCTGTCGGGGCTGGCGGGCATCGTGCACGTGTCGAGCACGCGGCTGGCGAACCCCTTCGACCTGGTGGGCAACGAGCTGGACGTGATTGCAGCCGTGATCCTCGGCGGCGCGCGCATCACGGGCGGCAGCGGCACCGTGGGCGGCACGCTGCTGGGCGTGGTGCTGGTCACGCTGATCAACAACGTGCTCATTCTGGCGGGCGTGCCGAGCACCTGGCAGAAGGTGATCATCGGCGCGTTCATCCTGGTGGCGGGGGCCTGCTTCGCGATGCGCAAGCAGGGCTGAGGGCCCCCGCGAAGAGCCACGAAAACGGCTTACTTGACGATCCTTCCGCTCGCAACGTCCGTCACCGTGCCATCGACCAGGCTGATGCGGTAGATCTCGCGCGTCACGTTGCCCGCAAAGGCCAGCTCGACGATCGACACGTCGCGAAAGGTGGTGTCTATGCCTTGCGGCAGCACCGTGTTGAATCTGGCGGCCACCTGGTTCATCGACGCCTGCAGCGCGGGGGTGAACGCTGCCATGCTGTAGACCAGCGTGTTGTGCGGGTTGTGCGAACGCAGTTCCTTGCCGTCCCTCACCACGTTCACGCCGCTCACGCCCACCGTCTTCACCAGGTCCTTGCCGGCGTCGCCCATCCGGGCGTAGACCGGGCCGGTGACGCGCGGCAGCGGGCCGTCGCGCAGCGGCGCCATGGCGGCGGTGGCCACGGTGTTGTAGGCCATCATGTCCTCGAAGCCCTGGCCGGTCTTCACGATGCCGAGGTCCAGCCACCAGGGGCGGCCCGCGTCCTTCGCGGCTTCGGTCGTGTAGAAGTTCTTCAGCGTGAGCCTGATCGGCGCCGGCGGCTTCGGCAGGGCCTTGAGCATCTTCTGCGGCGTGGTCGGGTCGGCGCTGTGGATGTGCACCACCGTCACGTGCGGAATGTTGAAGGTCTGCGCCTCAGCCTGCAGGCCGAGCCGCACCAGGTCTTGCCGCAGTGCCGGGTACACGCGCGCGTCGAGCACGTCGTTCACCTCCTTCGGCAGCCTGTAGACGACACCGTAGGTCGTCTTGTGCGCACGGAATTCGGGCTGTCCGATGCTGCTGTTGTCGATGGCGGCCGCCGACGGGGCGGTGGTGCCGCACGCCGTGACGAGCGAGCCGAGGGCGATGGCGCAGGCCAGGAGCCTGAGTGTCTTGAAGGGGCGGATCATTGCAATTCCATTTTCAGAAAAACGTCATGACGGCGAGCCGTCACGACAAGGCAGCGGCGGACTGCAGGTGAACCGGGCAGCGGCCGCACAAATGGGATGGAACGGATCGCGGGGTTTCAGCGACGGTCGCAAAGCAATGCGTCGGCGCGTTTGTAGTTATTGCAACGATTTCCACAATCACCATTTATGCCACCATCGTGCGCGATGGACATGACGTTTCCTTGACACCCTGAACACGGCCCCTGAGCTTTGTCAGCCGGCGAGCGCCGCCACCGCGATGCGCGTTGCCGACGCGATGACGTCGTTGCGACCTTTGGCGTCTTTCTGCGGAAACGTCAGGTAGACCGACAGCACCAGCGGCGCACCGGCCGGCGGCCAGAGCACGCCGGTGTCGTTGGTGCTGCCGTACGAGCCCGAGCCCGTCTTGTCGCCGACCTTCCAGCCCGCGGGAACGCCCGCCAGGAATCGCTCTGTGCTGGTGGTGTTGCCCAGCAGCCAGGTCTTCAACTGCTCGCGCTGGGCCGCACCCAGTGCATCGCCGAGCGCCAGCCGCTGCGCGCTGTCGGTCATGGCCGCGGGCGTGGTGGTGTCGCGCAGATCGCCGGGAATGGCGGTGTTGAGCTCGGGCTCCGTGCGGTCGAGCCTGAAGGTGGCGTCGCCGATGCGGCGCGAGAACGCCGTGACCTCGGCCGGCCCGCCGAGCAGTTTCAGCAGCACGTTGGCGGCCGTGTTGTCGCTGTACTGGACGGTGGCGGCGCACAGGGCGGCCACGCTCATGCCCGTGCCCACGTGCTTCTCGGTGACGGGTGAATAGGCGACCAGGTCGCTCTTGCCGTAGGTCAGCTGGCGCGACAGCAGGCCGGCGTCTTTGGCACTGCGTTCGAGCACGGCGGCCGCGAGCATCAGCTTGAAGGTGCTGCACAGCGGAAAGCGCTCGTGCGCCCGGTGATGGATGCGCGCGCCGCTGCCCGTGTGCAGCCCGGCCACGCCGAGGCGGCCGCCGCAGGCGCGCTCCAGTTCGGCAAGTTGCGCTTCGCCTGAAGGCTGCGGGCCGTTGCGAGACCAGGCAGTGCATGCGCTGGCCAGCGGCAGCACGGAAGCGGCAAGCAGCAGGGTGCGGCGTTGTACGGATGAATTCATGTCGTGCTTCTTTCTTTCGGCGAGTGGATGGGACGACAGGCATCGTAGGAGCGCGGCCTGCGATGTTCCAGCGAGCCGGCCGTGCTCGGCGTCCCGGGTGTATCCGCTGTAACGGCGCGCGCGAACGGCGAAGGGCACTCGCACTGTCAAAGCGCTGTCACTTGAGGCCAGCAAGATCTGAGGCATTCAAGGTATTTGTGCGTTTTCTTGCAAATGGTTGCAAGACCGCAAGCACCCACCACCACACAGATTCCGGGAGCGCGGCCCTGCGGGCGCGCATTCCACATTCTTCGGGAGAACCACATGATCAGAGGAACGACCGCGCGCGGCGCGTCGGCGGCGGCCAGCATCTGCGCCCTGCTGCTGCTCGCAGCCTGCGGGGGCGGGGGCGGCGGCAACGGCGCCGGCTTCTCGCCCGTCGGCGCGCTGCCGACGGGCAGCACGTCCAACCAGGCGCCCAGCGCCAATCAGGGCAAGAGCGGCCCCAAGGTGATCGTGGTCGAGATCGACGGTCTCACCCATGTCGCGCTTCGCGACGCCATCGCGCAAAAGAAAGCCACCGCGCTGCAGTCATTCCAGCTCGCGCCCGCCTGGACCGGCGGCGCGAACGGCACGCGCACCGAGCAGCGCCCTACGGACGGCCCGGGATGGGCCACGCTGCTCACAGGCACCTGGGTCGATCGCCATGGCGTGCGCGGCGACACCCGCGACCAGCGCATCGACGCCAAGCGCGCGCCGTCGATATTCGCCATCGCAAAGCAGAAGGCCGAGGCCGGCTACAAGACCGGCGCGGTCACGGCCAACCCGCTGTATCCCGCGTTACTGGCCAGCGAGCCGGGCAGTGTCGACACCGCGCTCGACTGTGCAGGCTCCGACGCCTGCGTGACCGAGCGCACCGCGCAACTCATCGATGCGGGCCATGACCTGGTCGTGGCGCAGTACGGTGCGCCGGCCGCCGTGGCATCCGCCGGCCTCAAGAGCGACACCTACCAGCGCGCCGTGCAAGACACCTCGGCGGCCGTTGGCCAACTGCTGGCACGCATAGCGCTGCGCACCGCCAACGACGCCAAGGAAGACTGGCTCGTGATCCTCACCACGGGCCACGGCCTGGACGCCTTCGGCAGCAACACGGGGCTGCAGACGACAGAGAACAAGACCGTCTTCATCGCCAGCAACAAGCCGCTTGCGGGCCTGCCAGGCACAGGCTCGGCCGCGCCTGCCGACAACGCGCTGCTGCAGCTCGCCGCGGCCACGGACATCGCGCCCACCGTGCTGCGCCACCTGGGCGCCATGCCGGCGGCGCAGGGCTACGGCCTGAATGGCATGGCACTGCAGGGCACCACGAGCATCCGCGAGTTCGCCGCGAAGACCGGCGCCGACAAGGACAACATCGAACTCGCCTGGAAGCTCGCCGGCAACACCAACCTGCCGGTGCAGGTGCTGCGCGACGGCCGGCTCATGGCCACGCTGGCGGCGGGCAGCACCTCGTACACCGACTACATCGCCGCCACGAGCGACGGCAACTACAGCTACCTCTACACGCTGGTGGCCGGCGACACGACGGTCGCGCTGACCGCGCAGATCGCGTACCTGAAGCCGGTGCCGCTGGCACCCACGCTGCTCAACGGCCTGGCCAGCTACTACCCGCTCGATGCCCTGCCGGGTGTGGACAGCAAAGCTGGCGCCTCCACGCTCGCGCCCTGGGCCACCGATGCGGACGGCGGCTCGCTGGTGGCCGACGACGGCATGAGAACGCGTGACCGCGCCAAGGCGCTGCGCGTGGACAGCCGCGTTGCGAACGCCAGCGGCATGGCCGGCTACCGCCTCAGGCAGACGACCGACGTGACCACGGACGCGGGCACCACCGCCTTCACCATCGGCTTCTGGGTGCGCACCGACGCCACCTGCAGCCAGGGCGTGGGCAACGGCGCATCGGTCATCGCCAACAAGAACTACGACACCGGCAACAACGAAGGCCTTGCCATCGGCCTGTTCGGCAGCTGCGAGCTGCGGTTCAACACGGGCACCGGCAGCGCGCGCGGCGAGATCAAGGGCGCGCACTACCTGAGCGCCGGCCAGTGGGCCTACGTGGCCATGGTCATCGACAAGGCCGGGCTCACGATGGACGGCTATGCCGTCGATCCGGTGCGCGGCGTCCAGAGCGGCCGCGTGGCGCTCTCGCCGGCACTGGTCGCCAAGCTCGGCGGCCTGAAGAACGGCATCGGCCTGAACGAAGACGGCTCCGGCCTCTACTACAAGCGCCAGTCCGCCTCGCCCCGCGGTGCGATGGACTTCAACGACTTCGCGATCTGGAACCGCGCGCTCACAGCGGACGAGATCGCCAGCCTCTACAAGGCGGCCCGCCCGCTGTCGACGCTTTCTCCCTGAACCCCTTCCACAAACACTGCACAACAAAGGATAGACCCATGAAATCTGCATCCAAGAGCGCGCGCCTGCTGGCCGCGCTGACCGTGGCCTGCGCGCTTTCCGCCTGCGGCGGCGGCAGTGGCGGCGGTGGCGTCACCGGTGGCCTGCCCACCGCGCCCGCGACACCGACCACACCCACCCCCGACAACGGCACCGCGCCCGTGAAAAGCTGCGCACCCTGAGGCCCACGACATGAACGACAAGACCCACAAGCCCATGAACTCGCGCCGCAAGTTCCTCACCGGCACCGCCACCACGGGCGCCGC
The DNA here is from genome assembly GCF_979254005.1 of Variovorax sp. AC103. NCBI lineage: Bacteria > Pseudomonadati > Pseudomonadota > Betaproteobacteria > Burkholderiales > Comamonadaceae > Variovorax > Variovorax sp. AC103. The sequence goes on from NZ_CEEDFC010000005.1 coordinate 217,470, forward strand.
CGCGCTCGCCATCTCCGCGTTCCCGCCCAGCATTCGCCGCGCGCTCGCCATTCCCGCCAACAACAGGACGGGCACGATCATGGACGTCGAGCACGTCGTGATCCTGATGCAGGAGAACCGTTCGTTCGACCACTATTTCGGCATGATGATGGGCGTGCGCGGGTTTGGCGACCGCTTCACCATTCCGCTGCCCAACGGCCTGAATGTCTGGCAGCAGAGCGACGTCAACGGCAAGCCGGTGCTGCCCTACCACCTCGACCAGAGCCAGGGCAACGCGCAGCGCGTGAGCGGCACGCCGCACAGCTGGAGCGACGCACAGAGCGCCTGGGACGGCGGGCGCATGAACCAGTGGCCGCGCTTCAAGACCACGGCGTCCATGGGCTACTTCAAGGAAGCCGAAGTCCCGTTCCAATACGCGCTGGCCAACGCCTTCACGGTGTGCGACAGCTACCACTGCGGCATGCACACAGGCACCAACTCGAACCGCCTGTTCCATTGGACCGGCACCAATGGCCCCTCGGGCCAGACGAGCAGCGGCCTGGCGGGCGTCTCGTCCATCGACAACACCTGGGAGAACCTGAGGTCCCCCTGGAACCCGACGACGAACCCCGGCGTCGATTCGACCCAGTACGGCTGCAACTGGAAGACCTACCCCGAGCGCCTGCAAGAGGCCAAGGTCAGCTGGCTCGTCTACCAGAACCTGCCCGACAACTACACCGACAACCCGCTGCACGGCTTCCAGCAATACCGCGTCGCAAACAAGCTTTCGGGCAAGAACGACATGCGCTACGACGGCGACGCCAGCCCACCCGCGGGCGTGACCGTGCCGGCCTACGACGCAGCCAGCGACGACCCGGGCAACCCGCTGTACAAGGGCGTGGCCAACACCATGCCCGACGGCGGCTTCCTCGGCACCTTCAAACAGGACGTGCTCAACGGCAAGCTGCCCCAGGTGTCGTGGATCGTGGCGCCCGCCACCTACTCCGAGCACCCCGGGCCATCGAGCCCGGTGCAGGGCGGCTGGTACATCCAGGAGGTGCTGAACGCGCTCACCGCCTCGCCCGACGTCTGGAGCAAGACGGTGTTCATCGTCAACTTCGACGAGAACGACGGCTACTTCGACCACATGCCCTCGCCGTCGGCGCCGTCGCTGCTCAACCCCACCGACCCGAACAGCGCCGCCGCAGGCAAGACCACGCTGTCGGATGCCGACGTGGCCTTCGAGCGCCATACCTATCCGCTGGTCGGCAGCACCACGCCGCCCGCCGACGGCCGCGTGTACGGCCCCGGCCCGCGCGTGCCGATGTACGTGATTTCGCCCTGGAGCCGCGGCGGCTGGGTCAACTCGCAGGTGTTCGACCACACCTCGGTGCTGCGCTTCCTGGAAGCGCGCTTCGGGGTGAAGGAGCTGAACATCTCGCCGTTCCGCCGCGCGGTAAGCGGTGACCTGACGAGCGCCTTCAACTTCGCCACGCCCAACACCGAAGTGCTGCCCACCTTCGCCGGCACCCGCACCAAGGCCGACGCCGACAAGCTGCGCGCCGACCAACAGGCGCTGGCGCAGATCGTGCCGCCGGCCAACGCGACGCTCCCCAAGCAGGCCACCGGCGCGCGGCCCTCGCGCGCGCTGCCCTACGAACTGCATGTGAGCGCGCGTGCGGATGCACTCAACGGCGCGATGCGCCTCATCTTCTCCAACACCGGCAAGGCAGCCGCCGTGTTCCACGTGTACGACAAGCTGCACCTCGACAGGCTGCCGCGCCGCTACATGGTCGAGCCCGGCAAGATGCTGGACGACGTGTGGAGCGGCACCGCCGACAGCGCGGGCAACTCGTACGACCTGTGGGTGCTCGGGCCCAACGGCTTCCACCGCCACTTCAAGGGCAACCTCGACGCGCTGCGCGCCAGCAACGCGCCCAACCCCGAGGTGCGCGTGTGCTACGACGTGGCCAACGGCAACGTGTACCTGGAGATGCTCAACGGCGGCACCAACGCCTGCGGCTTCACGGTGCGCGCCAAGGCCTACCGCAACGACGGCCCGTGGGGAGCGAGCGTGAACGGCGGCGCCAAGGCCGAGCAACTCTGGAAGCTGGACAGCAGCGGCCAGTGGTACGACTTTGCCGTCACCTGCGACGCCGACCCCACCTTCTACCGCCGCTTTGCCGGCCGCGTGGAAACCGGCAAGCACTCGGTCAGCGATCCGGCCATGGGCCTTGCCGATCTCTGACATCGGCAAAATGGCGCGAGTTGCGCGCCTGTTCAAGGCCTGTTTCCGGCCCTGAACATGCAGACCGGGGCGGCCGTCGCACTGAGGCCGCCCCTTTTTCCGTTTACCCGCCCGCATTCATTCATGCTCCAAGACGAACGATTCCTGCGCATCCGCAGCCTGCTGGCCACCTTCTCGCGCCTGAGCGTCGAGCGCATCGTGCAAGACCTGGCGGTGTCGCGCGAGACGGTGCGGCGCGACCTGCTCGAGCTCGAAGGCCTGGGCGAGCTGCGCCGGGTGCACGGCGGCGCCATTGCCACCAGCGCCGAGCCCGAGCCGCCGCTGGCGGTGCGGCTGGTGGCGCGGCAGCGCGAGAAGCGCGCCATCGCCAAGGTCGCCGTGGCGCTGCTGCGCCCTGGACAGACGGTGTTCATGGACGCGGGCAGCACCATGTCGATCTGCGCGGAAGAGATCGCCTCGCTCAGCGGCATGACCGTCATCACGAACTCGCTGAACATTGCGCTCAAGCTCGCAGGCGCGGGCGAGGGGCGGCTCACCGGCAACCGGACCATCCTGCTGGGCGGAGAGATCGACGTGAAGGCGCAGGCCACCTGTGGCGACACCACGGTCGAGGCCATCCGCCGCTACCGCGCCGACGTGGCGCTGCTGTCGCCGGTGGGCCTGCATGCCAAGCATGGCGCCATGAGCTTCGAGCACCACGAGGCCACGGTGGCGCGTGCCATGGCCGAGCAGGCGCAGCAACTGATCCTGCTGGCCGACCACGCCAAGATCGGCCAGGCCAGCCGCGTGAGCTATGCGCGCGCGGCAGACATCGGCGTGGTGGTCACCGATGCGAAGGCACGCGACCTGCCGGGCATGGCGGCACTGCGCAAGGCATGCGAGCGGGTGGTGCTGGCCTGAAGCGCTCACGCTGAAGGCTAGCGGGCACGGCAATCAGCGGCCGTCCTACAGCGTTTGCGCGGGGCGCGGCCGAGATTGCAGCCTCCCACTCGCCACGCGCACGCTGACCCTTCATGACCGCCCCACCCTCCAAGACCGAGCCGAAGATCAAGCCCTATCCCTTTGCCGCCGGGGGCTGGGGGTCTTTGAAAGCCGTCACCACCAGCCTGCTGCACGAGCACGCCGGCCTGGCCGGCGCGCGGGCGCTGCTGCACCAGAACAAGACCGACGGCTTCGCCTGCGTGAGCTGCGCCTGGGCCAAGTCGGCGCACCCGCACACGGCCGAATTCTGCGAGGCCGGCGCCAAGGCCACCGCCTGGGAGCTCACGGCCAAGCGCGTGCCGGGCGCCTTCTTCGAGCGCCACACGGTGGGCGAACTGCTGCAGTGGAGCGATCACGAACTGGAAAGCGCCGGCCGGCTCACCGTGCCGCTGCGCTGGAACCGAGACACCGACCGCTACGACGAAGTCGGCTGGGAAGAGGCCTTCGAAGGCATCGGCGCCGAGCTGCGGACGCTGCGCGCCGTGGACGCAGAGTCGGTCGTGTTCTATGCCTCCGGGCGCGCGTCCCTGGAAACCAGCTACATGTACCAGCTGCTGGCGCGCCTGTACGGCAACAACAACCTGCCCGACAGCTCCAACATGTGCCACGAGAGCACCTCGGTGGCGCTGCCGCAGACCATCGGCGTGCCGGTGGGCACGGTGACGCTGGACGACTTCGAGCACACCGACGCCATCTTCATCTTCGGCCACAACACCGGCGTGAGCAGTCCGCGCATGCTGCACCAGCTGCAGGACGCCCGAAAGCGCGGCGTGCCCATCGTCACCTTCAATCCGCTGAAAGAGCGCGGGCTGGAGCGCTTCGCCAACCCGCAGTCGCCGCTGGAAATGCTCACGCCGGTGGAAACCGCCGTGAGCACGCAGTACCTGCAGTTGAAGATCGGCGGGGACATCGCCGCGCTCACCGGCCTGTGCAAGGCGCTGGTGGCGATGGACGACGCTGCGGTGCAAGCGGGCCGGGCCCGCGTGGTGGCGGCCGACTTCATCGCCGCGCATGCGCACGGCTTCGAGGCGTTCGCGGACTCGGTGCGCGCGGCGCCCTGGGAAGCCATCGAGGCCGAGTCGGGCCTGGAACGCGCGGCGCTGGAAGAAGCGGCGCGCGTGTTCGCGGGCGCCAAGGCCGTCATCGGCATCTACGGCATGGGCCTCACCCAGCACCGCAAGGGCGTGCAGAACGTGCAGATGCTCAGCAACCTGCTGCTGCTCGGCGGCCACATCGGCCGCGTGGGCGGCGGCATCTGCCCGGTGCGCGGGCACTCCAACGTGCAGGGCCAGCGCACCGTGGGCATCAGCGAGAAGCCCGAACTGGTGCCGCTGGACAAGCTGGCGCAGTTGTACGGCTTCGAGCCGCCGCGCAAGAAGGGCTTGAACACGGTGGAGACCTGCCAGGGGGTGATCGATGGTTCGGTACGTGCCTTCATCGGGCTGGGCGGCAACTTTGTGCGGGCGGTGCCGGAGACACGGCGCGTGGAAGCGGCTTGGCAGCGCCTGCGGCTCACGGTGCAGATAGCCACCAAGCTCAACCGCAGCCACCTGGTGCACGGCGAGGTGTCTTACCTGCTGCCCTGCCTGGGCCGCATCGAGATCGACGTGCAGGCGGGCGTCGAGCAGAGCGTGGCGGTGGAAGACTCCACCGGCTTCATGCACGCCTCGCGCGGGGTGGCGCAACCGGCGGCGCACACGCTGCGCTCCGAGGCGGCCATCGTCGCGGGCATCGCCAAAGCCACGCTCGCGCCCAACCCGCTGGTGCCGTGGGACGCATGGGCGGGCGACTATGCACAGGTGCGCGATGCCATCGAGGCGACGTGGCCCGACATATTCCGCGACTTCAACGCTCGCTTTCGCATGCCCGGCGGCTTCCAGCGGCCCGTGCCCGCACGCCAGCGGGTGTGGAAGACGAAGAACGGCAAGGCCAACTTCATGAGCTTCGACAGCCTGGTGGCCGACCCCGACACGCCCGAGACCGGCCCCGATGTGCTGCGCCTGATGACGCTGCGCAGCGACGACCAGTTCAACACCACCATCTACAGCCTGGACGATCGCTTCCGCGGCGTGTACGGCTCGCGCATGGTGATCTTCATGAACCGGGGCGACATGGCCCGGCTGGGCCTGGAAGAAGGCGCGCGCGTGACCGCATCGACCGCCGTGGAAGACGGCACACCGCGCGCCGTGCAGGGCCTTCGCGTCACCGGCTACGACATTCCCGCCGGTTGCGTGGGCGGCTACTACCCCGAGTGCAATCCGCTGGTGCCGCTGGCGCACCATGCGCTGCAGAGCATGGTGCCGGCGTCGAAGTCGATTCCGGTGCGGCTGCGCGCCGAGGCCGTGGGCTGAGCGCCCATCGAGAGCACGGGACCGTGCCGGGCGATGGCACGCGCAACCTCATCTGGGGCCGAGCAACTTGCCGCTCGCGATCATCTGGACCGTGCGAACCGTCAGGACCGCAATCAGGCCGCTGAGAAACACCAGCAGCGCAACCGCCAGTGCCGTCACCGGTGCATACCGTGCGTGCTCTGCATACCGGAGCGCCGCATTGCAGAGCGCGGCGATCGGGAAGCTCAATGCCCACCATCCGGCCGCAAAGGGAATGCCGCGCCTGAAGACCTTGAAGACCAGCGAGAAAAAAACGAAGAGCCCGAAATAGAAAAGCATGGCCGCGAAGGTGTCGACCCGCTCGAAGAAGCTGGTGTACGCCAGGAACCCGACTTCGAACGGCGCAATCAGGATCATCAGGGACGGCACCATCTCGGTTGCCAGCTTCTCGTGGTGATGGATGAGCCTGGACACGATCATGGTGAAGAAGACCAGCGCGACCATCGTGCCCACCGCCATCGAGAACAGGTTGACCTCGTTCGCCCAGGCCATCGGCATGGCGCTGCCGGCCACCGTGATGTCCAACGTGGCCACGCCGGGAATCAGCCACGCCGGCACGGCGTGGCCGGCATCGACCTTTCCGCGCAACAGCCGGCTGACGATGGTGAACGCGAGTGCAATCGTCGCCACCGCGCCGATGCTCCAGAGCACCTGCGACGCGCGCGCGCTGACCGGGGCCACGACCGACGAGATCAGCAGCGTGGCAATGGTCACCGTGCCGAAGAAGTTGCCGGCGATGGGGTGCAGGAACTCGTTGCGCACCACCTGCGGATGGCGAACGGCCTTGCAGGCATAGGCCACGCACAGCAGCACGAAGATTGCAACGGCAACGCTCCCGATCGCACCCTCGACCAGAGGACTGGTGCCGAACTGGTGGCTGGCCTGCCGCCACGCCGACGCCAGGCCCGAAATGCCCATGACCGAGGCGAACAGATTGACGGGAAGGTACTGAATGGATGCCTGCCGCGGGTGGCCCGCCGGGCTCAGCGTGTGCGTGGTGTTGATACGTGCTCCTGGATTGACGCGGTCGCGCCGCCTGCGAATTCGCGTTCGCTGCGGCGACCCCGAAAGTCTAGGGACGGCGGGTCAGGCGCGGTCTTCGGATGCGGCCGGTTTTGAGCCATTCACGTCCGTTTTCAGGACAGCGGAACGGCGGGCGCGCGGCACTGCGGCCTCCACACCCCGAAAGCGCTCCCGAAAGCGCTCCCTGTAGGCCCGGGGCGTGGTGTCGAGCCGCTTCGCGAAGATCACCCGCATGTGATTGGCGCTGTGAAAGCCGCATCGAAACGCCACCGTCTTCAACGGCAGGTCGGTCTCTTCCAGCAGCTTGCGGCAGAACTCGACGCGCACCTGGTCCACGAACGCCGAGGGCGTCATGTGGGCGTCCTTGGCGAAGACGCGCGAGAACGTTCGCCGGCTGACCCCCACGGCATCGGCCAGCTGCTCGATGGACAACGGCTCGCTGAGATGGTCCGTGACATGGCGCAATACCTTCGCCACGATGGTCTCTTCCTTCGGGCCGACCGCCAGGTAGGGGCTGTATTGCGACTGGCCGCCATCGCGCCGGATGTACACAATCAGCCGCTTGGCAATGCGCAGCGCCATCTCGTGGCCCCAGTCCTCCGTGACCAGGGCGAGGCACAGGTCGACGCCGGCAGCGACACCGGCGGAGGTGAACAGCTTGCCGTCTCGCACGAAGATCTTGTCGGGCCGCACCAGGGCCCGCGGAAATTGCGCGACGAGACGGTCCACGTCGTGCCAATGGGCAGTCACCTGCTTGCCGTTCAGCAAGCCGGCATGCCCCAGCGGAAACGCGCCGTTGCACACGGAGCCGAAGCGCCGCGAGCCCGCGGCCTTGTCGGCCAGCCACTGCAGGAAGCTGGGCGCGTAGGTCTGTACCTCGTACAGCTTCGGGCCACCGGCCACAAGCAGCAGGTCGGGCTGGTCTTCGTAGTGAAGGTAGTCGGTCTCGACATGGAGCGCCATGCCGTTGGCGCAACGCACGCTGCCTGCGCGCAGGCCCACCAGCGTGATCTGGTAGTGCTGGTGCGGGGCAAGAAAGTTGTTGGCCTCGGCGAAGACATCCATGGGGCCTGCAACGTCCAGCGCCTGCACCCCTTCGAAGACGACGATCACCAGCTTCATGATTTCAGCTTTTCGTTCTTGCGCGGGTCCGCACCTGAAGCTCGCCTGCAACCGAGCCGACGCATTCTAGGACGGCATGTCTTCATCGGAGCGCACGGCGGGCGGTGCGCCCGTGCGTGGCCTGAAAACGTCGCAGTTTGGCCGGGAAGCACGACATTCGGCGGCATGCGCCTCCAGGCGCCAACCTAGACTGGCTGCATGAGTGACGCACCCCCGGTTCCGAAGCGCGCCGCGGCCGAACCATTCATGCGGCACCAGCCGGGCACCGAACTGCCCGGCATCGCGCCTGTGGGGCTGCCCGAGCTGTTGCGGCCAGGGCTGGAGATCGTCTTCTGCGGCATCAATCCGGGCCGACGCGCGGCTGCGTCCGGTCGCCATTTCGACGGCAGAGGCAATCGGTTCTGGCGCGTGCTGCATCTGGCCGGGTTCACCGCGACGCTGATGACGCCCGAGCAAGGGCCACTGTTGATGGCGCTGGGCTATGGCCTGACGACGGCCGTCGATCGGGGCACCGCACGCGCGAGCGAGGTGGCGGCACATGAGTTTCTCGCTGCGGCCGAGCACTTCAACCGAAAGATCGTTGCGTGCGGCCCGCGTCGGCTTGCGTTCCTGGGCAAGGCGGCCTATGCAGGCATGACGGGCCAGAAGCACATCGCGTGGGGTAGCCAGGCCGCGCGCTGTGCCGGCGCCGAAACCTGGATTCTTCCCAATCCCAGCGGGCTCAATCGCGCGTTCTCGCTCGACGATCTGGTGGAGGCTTACAGGGCGCTCCGCGACGCCGCGGTGTTCGACGCGCGAGCGTCATGAAGCGCTGCGTCGTTGCCTGACCCAGCGGCGATGCGACCGACACGCTAACGCGTGCGCGGCACCGCACTCGTCAGCAGCCCCAATGCCTGGTTCAGCGTAGAGGTGGCGAACCGCTCGCCCTTGGAGTAGCCGATCCGCACAACGACAAGGTCATGCGATGGCACAACGACCACGTACTGACCCGCGGCGCCCAGCATGTAGTAGGCGGAGGTGGGCACGGCCAGCGCGCCGGTGCCATTGATCCAGAAGAAGCCGCCGTAGATGGGGCGCTTGTCCGCGGCCCATGCGGGAGCGACGGTACTCACGAATTTGACGAATCCTTCGGGAAGGATTCGCTCGCCGTTCCACACGCCATCCTGCAGATACAGGTTGCCCAGCCGCGACCAATCTCGCGCAGACATGAAGTCATAGCCCTGGGTCAGAAAGTTGCCGTAGGGATCTGTCTCGATCACCATCGACCGAATGCCTATCTTGTCGAAGATGCTTCGCTGCGGGAACGAAAGGTATTCCTCGCCGCGCTTCTCCACCGCAAGTCGCACCAGGTAGTTGGCGAGCACCGGATCCGTGTTGCGGTAGCGCCCGACCGTGTTCGCGGGCCATTGCTGCGGCCGTGTCGCGGCGTAGTTGAACGCATTGATCCTGCCGGTGTAGAAATAAATGTGGTCCGGGTAGGTTCCGTTCGGGTCGAAGTCCGGGTCGTCCGGCGCCTTGATCCGCAGGCCGCTCGACATGTGCAGGATGTCGGAAATGCGGATCTGCTTTCGGCCGTCTCCTTCGCCCTGCCACTCGGGAATCGGGGCAGGCTGATCGAGCTGATAGACACCCTGCTGCATGAGCACGCCAAGCATCGTGGCGGTCACGCTCTTGCCCATCGACCATGATTCGAGCGGCGTCGTCACACCCACACCGGCCTGGTACCGTTCACCGACGATGCGCCCCTTGTGCGTCACCACGACCGCGGAGGTGTAAGCCTCCGGGTTTCCAAAGGCGGCGTCGAGCGCCTGCGTGACCTTGGAAACGTCGACCTCGGCGGGCAGCGGATCGGACGGCAAGACGTCCCCCATGGGCCAAGGCAGGGTGTTTGCGGCGGCCAACGCGCTCTTGACTTCGACGGGCTTGAAGAAGACATCGTCCTTGCCCGCCGGCAGCGTGATGCAGCCCTGGGAACCGAAGTAACGCGCCACCAGCGTCGGTCCACTGGGAATCGAGATACGCACTTCCTTCTTGCTGCGGTCGACGACGGGCGTGCCCACCAACTTTCGCTGCGCATAGGGCCCGACGAAGTACCCGAGGCTTTCGGCAGCGACCGCGGGATCGATGCCGGAAATGAACACGGCCGAACACATGCTCTTGGCGTAACCCGAGGTGTTGTGCTCGAGAACATCGCCCGGCGGCGGCACATAGGGGGTGTTCAGCTCCAGGCACTTGGCCCGCGCATTCAGCGCGCTGGCGGCCGGCAGCTGCGACGTGATCGCCGGTGCGTCGCACGACGGGGCGGCTTCGCTGGTGCTGCTGGAACCGGCGACCGGAAGGACGGCGCCGATGCCGACACCTCCACCACCACCTCCTCCTCCGCCGCCCCCACCGCCGCATGCGCCCAGTGCCACAGTCAAAGCGAAGGCCACGGCATTCGCGTATCTCTTGGTGTGTGTCATATGGCCTTTGTTCGAGGTCTTCGATTGCCTGTGGAGCGTGTTGACAACGCTTCGACGGCCTGCCCAGATGAAGTTTGGCCGGACTTGTTCCCCGCAGTAATGAAACTGATCGAAATTAAATGAATTGCGCGCTCATACGCTTTCGGTTACCCGTTCAATTGATCGACGCAACACACGAGAACGGTGCAGGTAAAAGAATTGATGCCGTTGAATTTCGAATACGGATTGATTACCCGTAAAGCCAGAAGGCGCCGACGTGCAGGCACGGCACGCGAAGGCCGCCCCGACCGGCATATGGCTGGATTGTTTGATCGACGCCACATCGATGTGCCGGTTCACGGCACCGGCAGCGCTCGATCGCTTTGGCAACAGCTGCCTTGGCCACGCGCGGCACTGGTCGGCTGGATTCCGCCAGCGTGCGCCGCGGAATGGAGCGCCCCCGCACAGCTATGCTCGCGCCACATGCCGCCTTCCAACAAGCTCCCTCGCGCGTCTCGCGGCAGCCTGCCCCTGCTGGCGTGCACCCTCTGGCTGGCCTTCTCGGGCCCGGCATCCGCTGCCCCAATCTGCACCGAAACCGCCACCCAACGCCCCTCCCCCTCTCGCGCCCTCGCCATGGCGACCTTCGCCGTGCAGGAGCACCAGGCCTTCGGCGCCCAGACCATGGATGCCGAAGGCCGCATGACCGAAGCCGGCGACTCCGAGGCCGAGGACACGCGCCGCACCGTCCCGGGCCTCGCGCCCTGGCAGCGGGTGCTCGGCTACTGGGAGGCCGTCGACCCGCGGCTGCCCACGCAGGTGCGCTACGGCGCGCTGCGCCCCGCCAACCGGCACCTGCTGATGCAGGCGTTGAACGAGGCGACGTCCGGGCGGCTGCAGGGCATGGGCGTGGGCCCGGACGAGGGGCTGGAGTCCACCGAGCTGCGTGCCGTGCAGGTCGCGCTGGCCCGCGCCTCCGTCATCGACACGCCCTGGTCCGCCGCGTTCATCAGCTGGCTCGCACGCCAAGCCGGCCTGGCCGAAGAAGAGTTCGTTTTCTCGGAGGCACATGTCGACTACGCCGGGGCGGCGTGGCAGGCGGGCGTCGAAGAGGCAGCAGGCCGGCCCACGCGCTATGCCCTGCGCGCGTGCGACCTCACGCGTACGACGCCGCGCGTGGGCGACCTGGTGTGCCAGGCACGCGGCGCGGGCGCCGGGCTGGACACCTTCGACAAGATCGGCGAGGTGCTGGCCACGCGCGACGTCGGCGGCGAGGCGCTGCCGATGCATTGCGATGTGGTGGTGAGCGTCGATGCCTCGGGCTTCGACACGGTGGGCGGCAACGTGCTGCAGTCGGTCACGCGGCGCCGGCTCGACTTTGCGCCGGGCACCCTGGTGCTGGACCCGAGCTACCTGCCCGAGGGATGCGCGCCGACGCCTGGCGTGGCAGGCTGCATCGATCGCCACATGAGCCGCCAGCCTTGGTCGCTGTTGCTGCAGTGGCGCTGATCGATTGAAAAAACGGCTTGCTGGCTTACTTGTAGAACGCTTCTACGGTGCCCTTGAGCTTGAGCAGCAGGGGCTTGCCCTTGCGGTCGACGGTCTTGCCGGCGGGCACCTTGACCCAGCCTTCGCTGATGCAGTATTCCTCGACGTCGAGGCGTTCCTTGCCGTTGAAACGAATGCCGATGTCGTTCTCGAAGGCGGCCGCCAGGTGGTGCGGGCTGCGCGGGTCGCTGGAGAGGTGGTCGGGAAGGGGTGGGCGGGAAGTGGCTTCTGTCATGGCGCGTGATGATAGGGGCTCCCGGGCGCCCTGCCGCGCGAGGGCTGTCCATCTGCCCTTCTATCGACGCTTCTTCTGGGGCCGCGGCGGCGGCTTGGGTCCGAAGCCCAGCGCGCCACGGGCGAGCGCATCGGCCTCTGCGTTGCGGTGGCGCGGAATCCAGTGCACGCGCGCGTCGTCGAACCCGCCGAGCAAGGCGCGCGCCTCGTCGAACAGGCCGGCCAGGCGGGCGATGGGTCTGGCTTGGGGCCCGACGAGCTGTTCGACCAGCGTGCTGTTGTCGCTGTACGCCCGCACGGCGGTCGCGCCGCGCTCACGCAGGTCTTGCAGCACCAGGGTCAAAGCCAGCAGTTCGGCCTCGTTGTTGCAGCCGGTGGTGTGCGTGGCCCGCGAGAGCGTGTGGCGCGTGCCGTCGGGCGCGGTGATGACTGCGCCGACGCCCATGCGGCCCGGGTTCGGCATGGCGCTGCCGTCGCAGTACACGGTCCACGGCGTGCCCGCAGGCACGGTTTCGCTCATGCTGCGTGCCGCTCAGCAGTTGCTGCGCTGGATGCCCGCCAGGTTCTGGCAGGGCCGCTTGCCGGGGGGCGGCCCGGGGTCGCGCAGGTGGGGTGGCGGCCGGCGGACGGGCCGCACGCGGTCGTCATATGGGTCCGGGCCCAGGATGTAGACGGGCGGCGGGTCTGCCGCGGGCTGGGTGTCGGCGGGGTAGCGCGGGATGACGGCAGGGCCGGAAGGCGGGTTGGGCGGGTTGCCGGCGACCTGGCTGGGCGGCGGCGGCGCAGCGACGGGCGCCGGCGTGTAATCCCGGCGCGTTTCATCGGCCGGCGGCGGCGTGAGAATCTGCACGGGCCGCGCCTGCTTGCTCCCGGGCGGGCAGGCGACGTTGGTGTACGAGATGGCCCCGCTGGCATCCGTGCACCGAACCACGTCCGCGTGCGCGCCCAGCGCGGCGCCGAAGATCGACAGGAAAAAAGCCAGGGAGCGCATCGGTCGCATGGGGTGGGGGGTGACGAGAGTTGCGCCAACTGTAGCCGCAGCGCACCCGCCCGGCGAGCCTTGCGCGCACGCCCCCACGCGGTGCATCGTCATTCGGGCTCGATGCCGGCCGCGCGAATCACCCGCCCCCACTTCTGCGATTCGGCCGCCTGGAACTTCGCCAGCCCTTCGGGCGTGCTGGTGACGGCCTCGCCGCTGGTGGTCGCCTGGTAGGCCGCCACGGCGGGCGCGGCGGAGACCTTGATCATCATTTCATTGAGCTTTTGCGTGACGGCGGCGGGCACGCCCGGCGGCAGGTAGACCGCCGTCCAGTACGACATGTCGTAGCCCTTCACGCCGGCCTCCTCCACCGTCGGCAGCGCCGGCACCGCGTCCAGCCGCTTGCTGCCGCTGACGGCCAGCGCGCGCAGCTTGCCGCCCTTGACCTGGGGCAGCGCGGTGGGTGCATCGGCGAACATGAAATCGACCTGCCCGCCCAGCAGGTCGGTGATGGCCAGCGGGTTGCTTTTGTACGGCACATTGACCACGTCGATGCCCGCCATCTGCTTGAGCAGTTCGCTGGCCACGCGGCTCGACGAGCTGCCGCTGCCGAAGTTGAGCTTGCCGGGCGCCTTCTTCGCCGCGGCAATCAGCTCGGCCACGGACTTGATGGGCGAATCGGCGTTCACCAGCAGCAGCATGTGGCCCTTGGACAGCAGCGTGACCGGGGTGAAGTCTTTCACCGGGTCGTAGGGCAGCTTCTTGAACAGGTGCTCGTTGGCCGCGTGCGTGGTGTTGGTGGTCATGAGCACCGTGTAGCCGTCGGGCGCGGCCTTGGCCACGTACTGCGCGGCGATGAAGCCGCTGGCCCCTGCCCGGTTGTCCACGATGACGGGCACCTTGTACTCGGCGCCCAGCGCCTGCGCCATGCTGCGCGCCTGCTGGTCGGTGCCGCTGCCCGCGCCGAAGGGCACGACGATGGTGATGGGCTTGCTTGGGTACGCCTGGGCGTGCACGGGGCCGGCGGCCAGCGCCATCGCACAAAGCGCCGCCGGCGCAACCAGTCGGAAGAAGAAAGTCGGCACGGTATGGTCTCCTGTGGAATGTCTTTTTTCTGGTTTCTTCGCCCGGCTCAGCGCCGGAACCTCGCCAGCGTGCCGGCCCGCATGAGCTTGCCCGGCAGCGGGTGGCCGACGATCTCCTCGGCCAGCCGTGCGCAATCGATGAGCGCGTCGAGGTCCACGCCGGTCTCGATGCCCATCTCCTCGCACATGAAGGCGAGGTCTTCGGTGCAGATGTTCCCGGCCGCGCCGGTGTGGCCCGCGAACGGGCAGCCGCCCAGGCCGCCGCAGGCGCTGTCGAAGGTGTCGATGCCCATCTGCAGGCCCATGAGCGCATTGGCCATGGCGGTGCCGCGCGTGTCGTGCAGGTGCAGGCCCAGCCGCAGGTCGGGCCAGCGCTCGCGCACGGCACCGACCACCGAGGCGATGGCGTTGGGCTGGGCCCAGCCCACGGTGTCGGCGAGCCGGAGAATGGGCACGCGCAAGCCGAACTCGGCCATCACGTCGAGCATCTGCGCCACGCGCTCGACGACCGTGGCAGGAGAAATGGCACCTTCGAGGTTGCAGCCGAAGGCCGTGGTGACGATGCCGCGCGTGACCGGAATGCGGCGGTCTACACAGTAGGCGAGCGTTTCGCGCTGGGCGTCGCGCAGCGCGGCCAGGCTCTTGCCGCTGTTGCGTATCGAAAAGGCCTCCGACGCGTTGGTGGTGATGGCGCCTTCGATGTCGAGCTGCGTGCGCATGGCGCGCTGCATGCCGCGCAGGTTGAGCCATATGCCGGTGTAGCGCACGCCTTCGCGCTTGCGGATCGACTGGGCGACCAGCTCGGCATCGGCCATGCCGGGCACGCGCTCCGGGTTGACGAAGGACACGCACTGCACCTCTTCGAGCCCCGTGCCGGCCAGCGCCTCGATCAGGCGCACCTTGTCGGCCGAGGCAATGTGCCGGGCCTCCATCTGGAAGCCCTCGCGCGGGCCTTCCTCGTGCAGACGCGCGCGTCGTGGAAGGTCAGACATTCGCATCTCCTTGCCGTGGCTGTTGAACGGGTGCGCCGAACTCCGCGTTGTGCTGGCCCAGCCGCGGCGCGACCACGCGGTGCGACGGGCGCACGCCGTCGATCGACAACGGCAGCGCGGTCAGCCTGAAGTCTTCGCCCGGCACGGCCTGCAGCATGCCCAGCGCCTCGACCTGCGGATGCGCGATGGCCTCGGGCACGGTGTGCACCGGCGCGCAGGGCACGCCGGCCGCAGTGAAGCGCGCGGTCCACTGCGCACGGGTCTGCGCGCGCAGCAGCGGCACGACCTGCGCGAACAGTTCGGCCTTGTGGCGCAGCCGCAGCCGGTTGGTGGCAAAGCGCTCATCGGCGGTCCAGTCGTCGCGCCCGAGCTCGTGGGCGAACTTGGCGAACAGCCGGTCGTTGCCGCAGCACACCAGCAGCGGCGCGTCGGCGGTGTCGAAGGATTCGTAGGGCACGAAGCCCGGATGGCCCGAGCGGTGGCGCTCCGGCAGGCGGCCTTCGTTGGCATAGGCATCGGCCTTCTGGCCGGTCCAGACCAGCGCCGTTTCGAGCAGCGATGCGCTGACCACGCCGCCCTTGCCCGTGACATGGCGGCGCTGCAGCAGCGCCAGCGCGCCGATCACCGCCCACATGCCCGTGCCCTGGTCGCACACCGAGGCGCCGGTGCGCATGGGCGGATCGTCCGGGCCGCCGTTGATGCTCGACAGGCCGCTGAAGGCCTGGATCAGAGGCTCGTAGCCCGGCTGCATGGCGAGCGGCCCGGTGTGGCCGAAGGCGGAGATTTCGCAGTAGACCAGGCGCGAATGGCGCGCGCACAGCGTGGGACCGTCGATGCCCATCGATCGCGTGACCCCGGGGCGCAGGTTGTGAACAAGGATGTCGGCCTGCGCGGCAAGCCGCTCGAACGCCGCCATGCCCTCGGCGCTTTTGAGGTCGATGGCGACGGACTTCTTGCCACGGTTGAACACATGAAAGTTGAGCGCGTCGCCATGGCGAAAGGCAGGCCCCATGTGGCGCGCGTCGTCGCCGCCCTCTGTGCGCTCGAGCTTGACGACGTCGGCCCCCAGGTCCGCGAGGATCGCGCCGGCGAACGGTCCGGCCAGCACCTGCCCGAGTTCCACCACCCGGATGCCTTCCAGTATTTTTTGCATGTCTCGAGCCCTGGGCCGGGCCTTTCCCGTTGTTCGATGGCCGCAAGTCTGGTCTCCGGCCATTGATCTGGGAAGACGAATATTTGTATATCTGTGATAACTTGAACGGATCAATCCCGACGGGCCGAGTCCATGCGAATCGACATCACGCTGCAGCAACTGGAGGCCTTCGCCGAGGTGGCGAATACCTTGAACTTTCGCGCCGCCGCGCTCGCGCTGCACGTGTCGCAGCCCGCGCTGAGCCGCACGGTCCGGATCGTCGAGGAACTGGCCGGCGCGCGGCTGTTCGACCGCGACACGCGGCACGTGGCGCTCACGCCCGCAGGCCGCGAGCTGCTGCCGATCGCGCTGCGCATCCTGGAGAACTTCCACAGCTCGTTCAGCGAGCTGTCGCAGTTTCTGGAGGGCCGCAGCGGGCACCTCACCATCGCCGCGCTGCCCTCGACGGGTGTTGCGTTGCTGCCCCATGCGATCGCCGCGTTTCGCCAGAGCCACCCGCAGGTGACGTTCTCGCTGATCGAGGGACCGGCCGACCAGGTGCGCTGCGCGGTGGACGAGGGCCGCGCGGACTTCGGCATCACCGTGCGCCCCGCGCCGCAGGAGCCCATGCTGTACCGCCACCTGATCGACGACCCCTTCGTGCTCCTGTGCCGGCACGACGATGCGCTGGCGGGCAGGGCCTCGGTGGCATGGTCGGTGTTTGCGACAAGGCCTTTCATCGCCAGCGGTTTTCACAGCAGCATCCGCCCGATCACCGACGCGGCCTTTCTGCAGCGCGGACTGCAGGTGGTGCCGGCGCTGGAATACCCGAGCGTGGCCGCGGCCGGCGCGCTGGTCGCCGCGGGACTGGGCATCACGGCGCTGCCGCGGCTGGCGCTGCAGCTCACGCGCAACGACGACCTGGTGACGGTGCCGCTGCAACGGCCCGCCATGTCGCGGCCCATCGGGCTGGTGACGCGGGCGGGCCGGTCGCCGTCGCCGGTGGGGCGGGCGTTCATGGACCTGCTGCTGCACAGCGGCACCCGGCGCTGAACCCGAGCACTCAAGTTGGGCCTTCAGGCTGCGGCATGATCGCGAGCATGCAGAACACGCCCCCTCATCCGCTCGTCATCGTCAAGGTCGGAAGCACCTTCGAAGCCCTTCGCGCACAGCGCGGTGACTTCGAACACTGGATTGCCGACGGGCTCGGCACGCAGGCGCTGCCGATCGTGGTGGTCGACCCGCGCCGGGGCGACACCCTGCCCGATGCAGGCGCGGTGTCGGGCGTGGTGGTGACGGGCTCGCATGCGATGGTGTCGCACCGCGAACCCTGGAGCGAAACCACCGCCGCCTGGCTCGCGCAACTGGTGGCGCGCCACACGCCGGTGCTGGGCATCTGCTACGGCCACCAGCTGCTGGCGCACGCACTGGGCGGAGAGGCAGGCAACCACCCACAGGGCGCGGAGGTCGGCACCGTGGGCGTCACGCTCGACGACGCCGCCGCCACCGACGACCTGATGCGCGGCATGCCCGCGCAGTTTGCGGCGAACGTGGTGCACTGGCAAAGCGCGCTGCGGCTGCCCGAGGGCGCGGTGCGGCTCGCCGGCAACGACCACGAGCCGGTGCAGGCCTTTCGCGCGGGCGACAACGCCTGGGGACTTCAGTTCCATCCCGAGTTCGACGCCGACACCATGCGCGCCTACATCGACATGCTGGCCGAAGAGCTGCGCCGCGAGGGCGCGGACCCGTCCGCGCTGCGCGAGCGCGTGACGCCGACCGACGCGGCGGCCGGACTGCTCGGGCGGTTCGCGCGGATCGTCGAAGCGCACCAGGGCGTCTGACCGGGCCTGCAGCGGCGGGCCCGGCCGCCGCGGCTCGCCGGCTTTTCGTCGGACCGCGACTACAAAAGGCGCCCCGCGCTTGGGTTAAGGTGCGGTCCATTCACCGTTTCCGAGACCTCCCCCTTCATGACCACGCCTTCCCCCGTGCGCAAGCACTTCTCGATGATCCGGGAGTTCCACCTGGCCGATGTATTCACGCTCGGCAATGCCGCATGCGGGGTGGGCGGTGTGTTCCTGGCGATGGCCTACATGGCGAGCCAGTCGCTCACGCAGTTCCTGTGGGCGGCGGCACTGGCACCGGCGGCCTTCATCTTCGACGTGTTCGACGGACGCATCGCGCGCTGGCGCCAGACGCAGTCGGCGCTCGGGCGCGAGCTCGATTCGCTGGCCGACATCATCTCCTTCGGCGTGGCGCCCGCCGCTCTGGGCTTCGCGGCCGGCCTGAACGGCGGCTGGGACTGCGCCATCCTGGTTTACTTCGTGTGCTGCGGCGTGAGCCGGCTCGCGCGCTACAACGTGACGGCCGAGTCGCTGTCCGAAGGCGCGAACAAGGTGAAGTACTTCGAGGGCACACCCATTCCCACCAGCGTGGTGCTGGTCGGCGTGCTGGCGTACGCGGCCTGGCAGGGCCACATCGGCAGCGCGCTGTGGGGCGGCGCATGGGTCGTCGGGCCGTGGCAGTTGCATCCGCTCACGCTGATGTTCGCGTTGTCGGGCACGCTCATGATCAGCAAGACCTTGCGCATTCCCAAGTTCTGAGTTTTCACGACGAAGGAGACAGGCTCATGAAGCTGTATTTCGACCCGCACAGCCGCTCGCAGGTGGCCAAGTGGATGCTCGACGAGGCAGGCGTCGACTACGAGATCGTCACCACGCTCATCAAGGACCAGGCACACAAGAAGCCCGAGTTCCTGCAGATCAACCCTGCCGGGAAGCTGCCCGCGCTGGTCGACGGGCGCACGCGCGTCTTCGAGAACGCGGCCATCTGCATGTACGTGGCCGAGAAGTTTCCCCACACGCGGCTCGCACCGCCGGTGGGTTCGCCCGAGCGCGGGCGCTACCTGTCGCTGATGGTCTATTCGACGTCGCAGCTGGAGCCCGCGATGGGCGACAGCCTGATGAAGATCCGCAGCAACAACAGCGCGCGCGGCTGGACCGATTTCGAGCACGCCAAGGATGCGGTGGAGCGCGAACTCGGCGAAGGGCCGTACCTGTTCGGCGCGCGGTTCACCGCGGCGGACGTGATGATCGGCTCCATGTTCATCTGGCACCGCGCGTTCGGCGGGCGCTCGAACCGGCCGAAGATCGACGCCTACATCGACCGGCTGCAGGCCCGCCCGAAGGGCATGAAGTTCGGCTGAACAGCGCGCGGCGTGCCGCAACGGTGACAGACGCGGCGGCGGGCACGCCCTTTAATCGGCTTGCCGATTTTTTCAAATAACAACACGCCCGCACCATGACACCCAAGAAGACAAGCTCCTTTCCCCGGTTTTCTCTGACGGTTCTTGCCGTCGGCGCAGCCACCCTGCTGGCCGCCTGCGCCAGCGCGCCGCCGCCCGGCGGGCGCAACGTGACCATCGAGCGCACCACCTTCGGCATCGCGCACATCACGGCGCCCGACTACGAAGGCCTGGCCTACGGCAGCGCCTACGCGCACGCACAGGACAACGTCTGCCAGACCGCCGAGCACCTGCTCACGCTGCGCGGCGACCGTTCGCAGTTCCTGGGCGCGCAGAACACCGGCGAGCTGGGGCTGGGCCGCATGCCGAACGCGCAGATCGACCTGTTCATCCGCTACCACATGGACGACGCCGCGCTGGCACGCGCCGGCGCCACCACCGGCCCCGACGTGAAGGCCGCGCTGCGCGGCTACGTGGCGGGCTACAACCGCTACCTGCAGGACGCCGGCCAGAACGGTTTGCCGGCCGCTTGCCGCGGCAAGCCCTGGGTGCGGCCGATGACCATGGCGGACCTGTCGCGCGCCACGGAGCAATCGATGATCCAGGGCGGCCTGGGCGCGCTGGCCGGCGCCGTGCTGGCCGCCGTGCCGCCAGCACCGGGCGCCAGGACCAGCGCTGCGCCCGTCGACCTGAAGGAAGCCGTGGCCGAAATCGGCCGCCACAGCTTCAACGCCAACCCCGAGGGCGGCGAGATGGGCTCCAACGGCTGGGCCTTCGGGCGCAACGCCACGCCGGACGGCAAGGGCCTGCTGCTGGGCAACCCGCACTTCCCGTGGAACGGCACCAACCGCTTCTGGCAGATGCACCTGACCATTCCCGGCCAGCTCGACGTGATGGGCGCCACCGGCGGCCTGAGCCCGGTGGTGTCCATCGGCTTCAACAAGGACGTGGCCTGGACGCACACGGTGTCCACCGGCAAGCGCTTCACGCTGTACGAGCTCAAGCTCGACCCCGCCGACCCAACCGTGTACTGGGTCGACGGCCAGCCGAAAAAGATGGTCGCGCGCACCGTGGTGCTGCCCGACGCCGCCACCGGCGGCAGCGGCGCGCCCGCGCAGCACACCTTCTACGCGACCGACTGGGGCCCGGTCATCTCGCTGCCGCGCGCCGGCCTGGGCTGGACCGCGCAGAAGGCCTACGCCATCCGCGACGCCAACACGCTCAACGTGCGATCGGCCGAGAGCTGGATGAAGATGGCCCTGGCCCGCAATGTGGGCGAACTGCGCGCCGCCATGGGCAACCAGGGCATGCCGTGGATCAACACCATCGCTGCCGACCGCGACGGCAACGCCATGTACGCCGACCTGTCGGTGGTGCCCGACGTGTCGGCCGACATGCTGCGCGCCTGCGCGCCCTCGCCCGCCGCCGCGGCGCTGCTCAACGCGGCCGGCCTGCCGGTGCTCGACGGCTCGCGCAGTGCCTGCGCCTGGAACCGCGACGCC
This sequence comes from Variovorax sp. AC103, assembly GCF_979254005.1. Taxonomy (NCBI): domain Bacteria; kingdom Pseudomonadati; phylum Pseudomonadota; class Betaproteobacteria; order Burkholderiales; family Comamonadaceae; genus Variovorax; species Variovorax sp. AC103. The sequence continues at coordinate 238,367 of NZ_CEEDFC010000005.1, forward strand.
ACGGCCGCCGCGCCCGGCATCATCGCGCCGGCGCGCATGCCGGTGCTGGTAACGCCCGACTACGTGCAGAACAGCAACGACAGCTTCTGGCTCTCCAACCCGAGCGTGGCGCCGATGGCGGGGGTTTCTCCGCTGGTCGGCCCCATCGGCGTGCCGCAGCGGCTGCGCACGCGCAGCGCCATCATGGAAATCGAAGGCCGCCTTGCCGGCAGCGACGGCCTGGCGGGCAACCGCATGGGCGCGACCGAACTGCGCAGCGTGATCTTCCGCGACAGGAACCTGGCCGGCATGCTGGTGATGGACGACCTGCGGGCCGCCTGTGCCAGCGCGGGCACCTCGCTCAGCGTCGAGCAGGCGCAGGGCTGCCGCGTGCTGACGGCGTGGGACCGCACCAGCAACGCCGATTCGAAGGGCGCCGCGCTGTTCCGCGAGTTCTGGCGCAAGGCCAAGGACGTTCCCAAGGTGTGGCGCCAGCCCTTCGACCCCGCACAACCCGTGACCACGCCGGCCGGGCTGGACATGGCCACGCCCGCCACGCGCGAGGCCGTCTTCAAGGCGGTCGGCGACGCGGTGACCACGCTGCGCACCGCCGGCTTCGCGGCCGACGTGGCGCTGGGCGTGCCGCAGTCGCGCCTGGTGCGCGGCCAGCAGATCGCGCTGCACGGCGGCGACGAGTTCGAGGGCGTGCTCAACAAGCTGGAGTCGCAGGGGCAGTCGCTCATCGATCCGAAGGGCTACAACGTCAACTACGGCAGCAGCTACATCCAGGTCGTGACCTTCGACGCGAGCGGCCCGGTGGCCCAAGGTCTGCTCACCTACGGCCAGAGCAGCGACCCGGCTTCGCCGCGCGCCTACGACCAGTTGCCGCTGTTCGCGGCCAAGCAGTGGCATCCGCTGCCGTTCCACCCGGCCGACGTGCAGGCGCAGCGCGAAGGCAAGCCGCTGCAGCTGGCCTACTGAGCCGGTACTGAGCGGGCCTATTGATTCGGAATCCATGTCCACACAGAACCCTTCCTCCCACACCGCCGCAGGCGGGCTCGACCAGCTGGTGCGCCTTGCGCAGGCGCAGCCGCTCGCGCCGGCCTGCGACCACTTCTACTTTCTGCGCCACGGCCAGACCGGGCGCAACGCGCTGCGCGTGTTCCAGGCGCCCGACGAGCCGCTGAGCGAACTGGGCCTGCAGCAGGCCGCGCGCGCCGCCGAGCTGCTGGCGGGCGAGCCGATCCGCACCATCGTGTGCAGCGACGCGCGGCGCGCCTTCGACACCGCGCACACCGTGGCCGCCGCGCTGCGCCTCACCCCCACGGCGCATGAAACGCTGCGCGAGCGCAACTTCGGCGCGCTGATCGGCACGTCGTCGGCGAACATCGACTGGGCCTGCGAGCCCGAGGGCGGGGAAACGCTGGCGCAGTTCGTCAGCCGCAAGCGCGCCGCGCTCGACGCGGCGCTGCAGCAACCCGCGCCGGTGCTGGTGGTGGCGCACGGCGGCACGCTGTATGTGCTGGCCGCGCTGCTGGGAGTGCCGGTCGATTTCACGGTGCTTGGCAACGCGCAGCCATTGCGTTTCCAGCGCACCGGCCCCACATGGGCGGTTACGCCGCTGCTGCGGCATGCAGACGGCGAGGCCTCCCTGGCGTAAAACTGCCCCCAAGCCCACAGCGCCCGGAACCCGCCAAGCCGTCCACCCAACGAACAGCCACACACCATGGATTTCAAGGACTACTACAGCGCTCTGGGCATCGAACGCACCGCGTCCGACGACGAGGTGCGCAAGGCCTACCGCAAGCTCGCGCGCAAATACCACCCCGACGTCAGCAAGGAGCCCGACGCCGAGAAGCGCATGCGCGACATCAACGAGGCGAAGGACGTGCTGGGCGACAAGGAAAAGCGCGCCGCCTACGACGCCCTGGCCGACCGCGTGGCGCGCGGCGGCAGCCCCGAAGGCGGTTTCCAGCCCCCGCCCGGCTGGGACGAAGGCTACGAATTTCACCGCGGCCCGCGCCAGGGCCCGGCCGACCATGCGGACTTCAGCGAGTTCTTCGCCTCGATGTTCGGCGACGCCGAGCGCCGCGGCGCCGCGCGGCAGAACTTTCGCGCGCGCGGCGAAGACCACCACGCGGCCATCGAGATCTCGCTGGAAGACGCGCTCAACGGCGCCGAGCGCGAGATCACGCTGCGCGCGCAGACCGTCGACGCGCAGGGCCATCCGAAACTGGAGAACCGCACGCTCAGCGTGAAGATCCCGCCGGGCATGCACCCGGGCCAGTTCATCCGGCTCGCGGGGCAAGGCATGCCCGGCCACGGCGGCGAAGCCGCGGGCGACCTGTACCTCGAGGTGCGCATCGCGCCGCACAAGCTGTACCGCGTGGAAGAACGCGACCTGTACATGACGCTGCCCGTCACGCCCGCCGAGGCGGCGCTGGGCGCGCAGGTGGAGGTGCCCACACCCACCGGCGGCGTGGTCGAGGTGACCGTGCCGCGCAACGCGCGCAGCGGCCTCAAGCTGCGCCTGAAGGGCCGCGGGCTCGCGGGCAAGACGCCCGGCGACCTGTACCTGCTTCTGGACATTGCGCTGCCGCCCGCCGACAGCGAAGACGCGCGCCAGGCCTATGAGCAGTTGGCCAAGGCCACGGCATCGTTCAACCCACGCCAGCATCTGGGAGCCTGAGCATGGTGAATTTCACCCTCACAACCGCCACCGCCATCAGCGCCTCGCAACCGCTGGCGGCCGCCGAACTGGCGCACGCCGTGGGCGCGGACACCGCCTGGGTCGTGCAGCTGGTCGAGGTCGGCATCCTGCACATCGAGACGACCGAGGCCCAGACCCCGCCCGAGCGCTGGCAGTTCTCCAGCGCCGACCTGCAGCATGCGCTGGAAGCGCGCCGGCTGGAGCGCGATTTCGGCGTGGGGCTCGATGCGGCCGCGCTGATTCTCGATCTGCAGCACGAGGTGCGGCGGCTGAAGGCCACGCTGCAGGCACGCGGCCTGCGGTAGGCCGACCGAGGTTCGTCCCAGTCCTCCTTCGTCGCCCTCGCATTTCCCTCCAGCCGCCAAGGGAAAGCGGGCCAGCCGCTTGACCTTGACACCGTGCGAGGCCGAACACTCCGAAGCTCTTCAACAGGAGGTCGGATGAACCCTTGCACCCATGCACCACAGCGGCGTTCGGAATTGCCCGAACCGGCAACCGTGCCACGTACCCCGGCACGTCGCCTGGGGATCGGCATCGACGAGCTCATGGCGCGCGCGGGCGTCTCGCAAAGGCTGGTTCGCCAATGCGAGGCGCGCGGCCTGATTGCGACGGACGAGCGGGCCGGTGCCGCCGGGCCCCGCTACACGCTCGAGGACATCTGCGTGCTGCGCTTTGTTCGAAGAGCGCACGCCCTGGGCTTCGGGATGGACGAAGTCGCCCGCCTGCTCGCCCTTTGGCAGGATGCGCATCGCGCGAGCTGCGACGTGAAGCGCATTGCCGTGAGCCGGACCGAGGACCTCGAATTGCAGATCGAGGCGCTTCAGACGAAGAAACGGCTGCTGGAGCGCCTGGCGGACCTGTGCCTGGGCGACCACCAACCCGCGTGCCCCATCCTGGACGAGTTGCTGGCGCTGAAGGGATTTGCCTGCGGGCCGCTCAGTCCATCTGCTTGAGGTTGCCAATGCGCACCAGCATCTCGGTGAACATCTGCATGTCGGCATCGAGGTCGGGCACTTCCTTGTATTCCTTGGCGTTGTGCGCCGTGTACTTCTTGCCAGGCATCGCGGGCCCGAAGTTGATGGCGTTGGGCATCAACTTGGCCGTGGTGCTGCCGGCCGTGGGCACGGGTTTGGCTTCCAGTCCGGTGGTGTCGCCGTAGATGTTCAACAGCGTCGAAAGCCACGCGCCCCGGGGGTCGCGCGCCATCCAGTTGCCCTGGTCGTAGGCCACTTCGAGCTTCACGCCGTTCGTGCTCGCCCACGCGTCGATCTTCGCGCTGACCTGCGCCTTCAGCTCCTCGGGCGTGCGGCCGCGCGGCATGCGCACGTTGACCGTCACTTCAAGTTTGCCGTCGCTGCCCGTGCGAACGAGATTGGGCGAGAAGGTCAGCGGGCCCATGAAGTCGTCGGCGTAGCCCAGCCCCATCTTCTCGCCGAGGTAGCCGGTGCCATAGAGCGCGTCGATGTACTTCGCGGCCTTCAGGTAGTGGTTGGCGGCCAGCGGCACGCCCGACTCCTGCAGGAACAACGCGAGGCGGGGAAGCGGGTTCACGCCTTCTTCGGGGCGCGAGCCATGCGCCGAGACGCCGGTGACCTTGATTTCGATGGCGTCGGCGCCGCGCGCAATGTCGATGGCGAACTTGCCGCCCTGACCTTCGTACGTCTGCAAGAAGGTGGACTTGGCGGCTTCGAGCTTCGCCGCCGCCGCGGCGAGGTCGCCGCCCTTGAGCGTGGCGGTGGCCGTCTGCGAAATGGCGTTGGCCGATGCCGCGCCGGTCATGGCCGTGATGGCCGTCGATGCGCCGTCTGCCTGCTCCGCCGGGAACAGCACCTTCAGCGCGCCCGAGCCCTTCTCGGCCACCACCGCCGGATACTTGCTGTCGAGCACGATGTTGTAGGCCGGCAGCTGGGTCCTGGTGCGGTAGTACTGCATGGCGTCGCCGCCGGTTTCCTCGGTGGTCTCGATCATCAGCCGCACGCTGCGCTCGATCGGCAGGCCGCTGTCTTTCACGGCCTTCATGGCGTAGAGCACGGCGGCGATGGAGCCCTTGTCGTCGATGGTGCCCCGGCCGTACAGGAAGTCGCCCACACGGGTCATCTTGAAGGGGTCGAGCCGGGTGCCGTCGTCGAGCACCCATTCGGACAGCACCGCGGGTACCACGTCGGCGTGCGTGAGGATGCCGAATTCTTCGCTCCCCATGCCCTTCAGGCTGACTTCGAAGATGCGGTTGTCGACGTTGCGGTACGACAGGCCGAAGTCGCCCGCCATCTTTTCGACCAGCTTGCCGAACTCGGCGATCTGCGCGCTTTCGTGCGGCGGCACCTGCACGTTGCGCACCGTCGGAATGGCCACCATGGTGCCGATGCTCGCGATCACGGCCTGCTGGTTCTGCAGGCGGTTGTACAAACCGAGCAGGCGCGCGATGTTGACGAGGTCGTCTCCTGCGAGCGGTTTCTTCGCCCGGTACGCGGCCACGCCGGGTTGCAGCGCGGGATGGGCCTTGGCGGCCTGAGCGAGAAAGGCGTTGAAATTCGCGGGCCGCCTGCCGCCTTGCCATGCGGCGGCAAGCTGGTCGAGTTGGGGCTTTCTGAGCGCGTCGGCGTGCACGGGCGCACCAAGGCCGAGCACGGCCACGAGACCCATCGACAGGGTCCACAATGGAAATTGAAAATGCGGCATGTAGCTGACTCCCTCAATGCTGAACACCACCCGACGATAGCCGAGCAACGAACCGAACAATGAGCAACAGCACCGACAAGATCCGCTGCGCCTGGGCCCAGACCGACCCGCTGCTGGCGGCCTACCACGACGCCGAATGGGGCGTGCCCGAGCACGACAGCCGCGCACTGTGGGAAAAGCTCATGCTCGACGGCTTCCAGGCCGGGCTGTCGTGGCTCACCATCCTGCGCAAGCGGGACGCCTTCCGCAAGGCGTTCAAGGGCTTCGTGCCGGAGAAGATCGTCAAGTTCACCGAGGCCGATGTCGACCGGCTGATGCAGGACGCGGGCATCGTGCGCTCGCGCGCGAAGATCGAGGCCACCATCGGCAATGCGCGCGCCTACCTCGCCATGGAGGCAGCGGGCGAAGACTTTTCTGCGTTCGTGTGGGGCATGGCGGGCGGCAAACCCATCGTCAACCGCACCGGCAGCGTGCCGACGAAAACGCCTCTGTCGGAAGAGATGTCGGCGGCGCTGAAGAAGCGCGGCTTCAAGTTCGTGGGGCCGGTCATCGTCTATGCGTGGCTGCAGGCCACGGGCGTCGTGGACGACCATGCGCCCGACTGCCACCGGCACGGGACCCGACGCACGGCCCCATGAAAAAACCGGACGCTGCTTTCGCAGGGTCCGGTCTGGGGCGCGTGGCTTGAATCGAAGCGGCTTGCGCCGCCTTCCGATTACAGGCCGGCTTGGCGCGTGAAGGTGCGGGCCTGGGCTTGAGCAGGCACCACGCTGCCGGCGAACGATTCGCGACGCAGGTTCTGGCCAGGAGCGTGGGCAGCGGCCACGGCTTCGGTGCGGATGGTGGCACGGTCGGCCGAAGCGGTCAGGGCGGGAGCCACGGTCGACGACACGCCGTCGCCGTACACGTTGCCGGCACGAGCGGCAGCAACGGCTTGCGGTGCCACGTCGGCACGGCTGTAGCCGGAGGTGATGGCTTGCACGCCTTCGTAGGTTTCTGCGTGTGCGCCAGCGGCGGCGAGCAGGGACAGGGCAGCGGCGGCGACGATCTTCGAGGTCTTCATATCAATTCCTTATTAACTTGGCTTTTGTGTTGCCCAAGTGTGCACGACGATTCCTAGGGAAAACCCTATTCAATCGAATCGCAGTGTTCACGAAATTGAAACAATGAAGAGGAACTTTCTGACGACGCTAACCCAACTGTCCTTTCGGTATGTCAAACGGTCATGATGCTCCGACCATGCAAGCATTTTTCATGCCATTGAGCGCTACTCAGGACCGCGGCCAGGCGCGCACCAGCGTGCGCAGCGCGACGCCTCCGCTGCCCTTGACCTCGGCGCGGTAGGTGCCCACCAGCGCCTCGCGCTCCGCCGCCGCCTGCGGGTCGTTGCGCCACGCCAGCAGGGCGGCCACGTCGGCATCGGGCAAGGCCGCCAACAGCGCCTGCGTGATCTGCTTTTCGAACTCGCGCGCCACGGTCATCAGGTTGCGCGGTCGCGTGGAGGTGACGCCACGCGACCACAACGTGTCCAGCGCCATGTCGAGCGTGCTGTCGGGCAGGCCGCTGAGTTGGCCGCCGTTGCCGCGCGCCAGTTGCTTGACCACCGCGCTCATCAGCAACTGGCTGGAGAAGTCGATCTCGCGCACTTCGCCCACCGCCATGCGCTCGAGCAGCTCGGTGCGGGCCGGGTCGGCGGGGCGCGCGCGTTCGCGGTTGAAGAACTCGGCCTTGCCGGCTTCGCTCATGGCGGCGTAGTCGGTGCGCAGCTTCGCCAAGCGGGCCACGGCAGCCCGCACTTCAGGGCTGGGGGCGGCGGCGCCCTTGCCTGCGGCATCCACTTCCTGCTGGATGGCTGCCACCGACGCCTTGGCATTGAATGCGCGCGAGGCGGCCGCGTCCAGCGCCTTGAGCGCCTTGCCGGCAATGGCCGCGTCGTCGGGGTCCAGCAGTTCCTTCGCGCCGCGCGCGACGGCGCCGGGCGCATACGACGCCTGGTAGCGCGCCGGCACGCCTTCGAACTGCAGCAGCGCCTCGGCACGGCTTTGCGCCCAGCCCACCAAGGGGGCCAGGAACAAAAGGACAAACAGGGAGCAACGAGGCGCGAAGAGCGAAGAAAGGCGGTTCAGTGCAATCATGGCGCCATTATTGGCGCGCATGCATCGGCAGTGGAATTGGCCCCGAGGCCCTCGGGCCGTCAGGCCCCCGCGAGTTCCTTGCGCAGCAGCTTCGCTGCCGCAACCATGTTCGACAGCGCCGCCTCGGTCTCGGGCCAGCCTCGGGTCTTCAGGCCGCAGTCGGGGTTGATCCACAGGTTCTGGTGGGGCACCACGGCCGCGGCCTTGCGCATGAGGCGCACGATCTCGTCGACCGACGGCACGCGCGGCGAATGGATGTCGTACACGCCCGGGCCGATCTCGTTCGGATAGCGGAAGCCCCCCGCGTTGTTCTGGCCGCCCGATCCGCCGAACGCGCGCAGCAGCTCCATGTCGGAGCGGCTGGTCTCGATGGTGATCACGTCGGCGTCCATCGCCGCGATCTCCGGCAGGATGTCGTTGAACTCTGAGTAGCACATGTGCGTGTGGATCTGCGTCTCGTCGCGCACGCCCGAGGCGCTGATGCGGAAGGCGCGCGTGGCCGACTTCAGGTAGGCGGGCCAACCGGCGCGGCGCAGCGGCAGGCCCTCGCGGATGGCGGGCTCGTCGATCTGGACGATGCCGATGCCCGCGCCTTCGAGGTCGACCACCTCGTCGCGAATGGCCCAGGCGATCTGCTCGCAGGTGGTGGCGCGCGGCTGGTCGTCGCGCACGAAGGACCATTGCAGGATGGTCACAGGGCCGGTCAGCATGCCCTTCATCGGCAGCTTCGTGAGGCTTTGCGCATACGCGGTCCACTCGACCGTCATGGCGGCGGGGCGCGCCACGTCGCCGAAGATCACCGGCGGCTTCACGCAGCGCGAACCGTACGACTGGACCCAGCCGTTGGCGGTGAAGGCGAAGCCGGCCAGCTGTTCGCCGAAGTACTCGACCATGTCGTTGCGCTCGGCCTCGCCGTGCACCAGCACGTCGATGCCCAGTTCTTCCTGCTTGCGAACCGCCAGCGCGATTTCGGCGCGCATCTTCTCGCGGTAGCCGGCGGCGTCGAGCTCGCCGCGCTTGAAGGCAGCGCGCGCGGCGCGGATGTCCGCCGTCTGCGGGAACGAGCCGATGGTGGTGGTCGGCAGTGCGGGCAAAGCGAAGCGCGTGCGCTGCACCGATTGGCGTTGCGTGAAGACCGACGTGCGGGCGTCGTCGCCCACCACGCTGCGCGCCAGGCGCAGTGCCACGTCGGCGCGGTGCACGCGCAGGCTGCTGCGGCGAGCGGCGACCGCAGCGCGGGCGGCCCTGAGTTCTTCGGCGACGGCGGCTTCGCCGCCATCGAGCACGGCGCGCAGCACCCGCAGCTCGCCGAGCTTCTCGACGGCGAAGGCGAGCCACGATTTCAGCTCGGCGTCGAGCTTCGCCTCGGCCGCAAGGCTGAACGGCACATGCAGCAACGAGCACGACGGCGCGATCCACAGCTCGCCCTTGTGCTTTTCAGCAACCGGCTTCAGCTTGGCCAGCGCGGCGTCGACGTCGGTGCGCCAGATGTTGCGCCCGTCGACCACGCCGACCGACAGCACCTTGTGCGCCGGCAGCCAGTCGGCCACGCCCGTCAGCTCCTGCGGCGAACGCACGGCGTCCACGTGCAGGCCGGCCACCGGCAACTGGCAGGCCAGGCGCAGGTTGTCCGACAGCGGCGAGAAATAGGTGGCCAGCAGCAGCTTGGGCGCGCTGCGGGCGAGCTGCCAGTAGGCGCGCTCGAAGGCGTTGCGCCAGGCCTCGGGCAGGTCGAGGCCGAGGATGGGCTCGTCGATCTGCACCCACGCCACGCCCTGCTGCTTCAGGCGCGCGAGCACCTGCTCGTACACGGGCAGCAGCTGGTCGAGCAGCGAGAAGCGGTCGAAGCCGGCTTCCTTCTCCTTGCCCAGGTACAGGAAACTCAGCGGCCCCAGCAGCACGGCCTTGACCGCATGGCCGGCCTGCTGCGCCTGCGCCACTTCGTCGAACAGGCGCGTCGATGCGAGCTTGAACTGCGTGGCCGCGTTGAACTCGGGCACCAGGTAGTGGTAGTTGGTATCGAACCACTTGGTCATCTCCAGCGCGAAGGTGCCTTCGTTGCCGTGACTGCAGCTTTCGTCATGCACGTGGCCCACTTCGTCCTCCACGCCGCGCGCCATCTTGAAGTAGCGCGACAGCTCGGGCTCGTCGCCGCGGAAGTCGAAGCGCGCGGGCTCGCAGCCCAGCAGCTGGACGTGGTTGGCCACATGGTCGTAGTACGCAAAATCGCCGACCGTCACGAAGTCGAGCCCGGCGTCGCGCTGGGCCTGCCAGTGGCGCGCGCGCAGTTGCTCGCCGACGGCTTCGAGCGCGGCGCGGTCGATCTCGCCGCGCCAGTGCTGCTCCAGGGCGAACTTCAGTTCGCGTTGGGCGCCCATGCGCGGAAAGCCGAGGGTGTGGATACGGGTCGTCATTGCAGGTGGTCCGGTCGCTGATCTTGGGAATCCACGATCGTCTGCGTTTACGGAATATGATTCAAACGAAACCTTTTGCCCGTTCGCTTGAATCATTTTCATGTTGCAGTCCGTCCTTGAAATACGTCATCTGCGCACGCTGATCGCGCTGCGCGACACCGGCAGCCTGGTGCGAGCGGCGCAGCTGCTCAACCTCACGCAGTCGGCGCTGTCGCATCAGATCAAGCTGCTCGAAGACCGCTATGGCGCCCAGCTGTTCGAGCGCAAGTCGGTGCCGCCGCAGTTCAGCACCACCGGCCTGCGGCTGCTGCAGCTGGCCGACACCGCACTGCCGCTGATCGAGGAAGCCGAGCGCGATGTGGCGCGCTTGGCGCTGGGGCGCAGCGGGCAGTTGCGCATCGTGGTCGAGTGCCACACCTGCTTCGACTGGCTGATGCCGGCCATGGATGCGTTCCGCCAGCGCTGGCCCGAGATCGAACTCGACATCGTCTCGGGCTTCCACCCCGACCCCATTGCGCTGGTAATGCAGAACCGCGCCGAAGTGGCCATCGTGTCGGAAGAAGACCCCGACGAAACGGTGGACTACCACGCGCTGTTCCGCTTCGAGATCATGGCGCTGCTGGCCAACGACCACCCGCTCACGGCCCGCGCGCACCTTACGGCGCGGCACTTCGCCGACCAGACGCTGATCACCTACCCCGTGCCCGACGAGATGCTCGACATCGTGCGTCAAGTGCTCGCGCCCGCCGGCGTGAAGCCCGCGCACCGGCGCACCACGGAACTCACGGTGGCGATGCTGCAACTGGTGGCCAGCGGGCGCGGCGTGGCGACGCTGCCGCTGTGGGCGGTGCAGAACTACCTGGACCGCGGCTATGTCACGGCGCGGCGCGTGGGCGCCAGGGGGCTGACGGGACGGCTGTACATGGCATGCACGCAGGGCACGTCGGGGCAGCCGTGGCTGGCGGACTTCGTGCGGATCACGCGGGAGAGTTGCTTCAAGAGCCTGCCGGGGATCGAGCTGCTGTAGAGGTTGGTTTCTCGGTCTTGGTCTTGGTCTTGGTCCTGGCTCCTTCCCCCTCTGGGGGAAGGCCGGGATGGGGGCGCGCCTCGAACAAGCGCCATGCTTCATTCCACGCCGTCGAGCCCCCACCCTGGCCCTCCCCCAGATGGGGAGGGAAAACTTCCTGGAACCGCGTGCCCACCGACAACCGCACCATGTTCTGCGCGGCGGATGAACTGCCCGTCGACCGTGAGCTTGAACGGCAGCTCGGCCAGGTCGTCGTCCGCCCAGGCAGCGGGCGCAAGGCACAGCAGTGCGACGGCGGCGAATCGGTGGCGCGCGCGTGCCATGGCGCTCAGAACAGGCTCGCGCCGATGTTGATGAGCAAGGCCAGCACCGTCGTGTTGAACAGGTAAGCCAGGATGCAATGCACCGAGCCGATGCGCCGCATGGGCTTGGAAACGAAAGCCACGTCGGCCGTCTGCCCCGACGTGCCGATCACCGCCGAGAAGTAGAAGAAGTCGCCGTAGGTCGGCGCGTCGTCGTCCGGAAACTGGATGCCGGGCTTGCGCCCCTGGCTCGTGACGGCGTAGTAGTCGTGCGCATAGTGCAGCGTGAACATCACCTGCGTGAAGGCCCACGACGACACCACGGTGAGCCCGGCCAGCGCGACGTGCGCTATTTTCTCCAGGCCGTGCATGTCCTTCACTACCGCGAGTTCGCCGCCGATCGCCGCCAGGCTCGCAATGGCCGACACCACCACCAGCACGAGGATGACGGTCTGCCCCTCGTCCTGCAACTTTGCGCGCACGCGCATGAGCTGCTGCGTCGAACGGGTCATCATCACCGCGGCCAGCAGCACGTACAGGCAGGCGCCGGTGTTCCAGGCGATCAGCAGGCGCGTGACTAGGTGCGCTTCGTTGGCAGACGGCAGCAGCACACCCACCGCGATGGCGATGGCCGCGGCAATGAACAGGCGCGGGCGCACGACCATCTGGCGCAGGAGTCGGTGTCTTGGAAGTTTCATGAAGGCTTGGGGGTCCTGGGAGCGACACGCCGGCGTTGCGGCGGCAGGAAGGCCTGCCCTTCGACTGTCGGCGAAGCTGTCTTGCGGCGACCTGACGAAGAGGGCTTTTTACGGGCCGCTTCGAGCATCCCTCACGAAAGCCCCCGTCGCCAGCGCTGGCGGGGGGTACAGTCGGGAATGACTCCAACACCGCCCGCCGTCTCCAGCCCGCCCCCCGCGGCTGCGCCCGAAGCCATCACCGAGACCCAGGCGTTCACCCGTGCCTGGGTCCTGTTCTTCGTGCTGTTCGTCGTGGTGATCGGCATCCTGTGGGGCCTGAAGGCCCACTTCGGCTGATCGAGCGCAGCTTCAGGAAGGCTTCTGCACCAGCTTCAGCACGCTCGAGAAATCGAGTGCGCCATGGCCCGCGAGGCTGTGGGCCGCATACAGGCTGCGCGCCAGCCCGCCCAGGGGCGTCGCCGCGCGCACGGCGGTGGCGTTCTCTTGCGCCAGCCCCAGGTCCTTGAGCATCAGATCGGTGCCGAAGCCGCCCGCGTAGTTCTTGGACGCCGGCGACGTTTCCATCACGCCCGGCATCGGGTTGTACTTTTCCAGCGCCCAGTTGCCGCCCGAGCTGCGGCGCATGATCTCGCTGAGCACTTTGGGGTCGAGTCCGTTGGCCACGCCCAGCGCCAGTGCCTCCGACGTGCCGATCATCAGGATGCCGAGCAGCATGTTGTTGCAGATCTTCGCCGTCTGGCCCGCACCGGCCGCGCCGGCGTGGAAGATGTTGGCGCCCATCTTCTCGAGCACCGGGCGTGCGCGCTCCAGGTCTTTGGGGTCACCGCCGACCATGAAGGTCAGCGTGCCCGCAATCGCGCCGCCGGTGCCGCCCGACACGGGCGCATCGATCATCGCCACGCCCTTGGCGGCGGCCGCTTCGGCCACCTTGCGTGACGTGGCCGCGGCGATGGTGCTGCTGTCGATCACCAGCGTGCCGGCCTGGATGCTGTCGAGCAGGCCGGGCTTGCCCGCGCCGCCGAGGAACAGGCCCTCGACGTGCGCGCTGGCCGGCAGCATGCTGACGACCACCTCGGCGTCGGCCACCGTCTCGGCGGCCGACTTGGCAATGGGCAGCCCTGCGGCAGCGAACTTCTTGCAGGCCTCCGCCGAGAGGTCGAAAGCGCTGAGCGTGTGGCCGGCCTTGAGCAGGTTCAGGGCCATCGGGCCGCCCATGTTGCCCAGGCCGATGAATGCGATCTTCATGTGTTTGTCTCCGTCGTCTTTATGAATGCAGTGTCAGACCAGCGATGCGAGCTCGGCCGGCATCTCGCCGCGCGGGCGCAGGTGGTCTTCGATGAAGGCGGGCGTGATCTCCTCGAGCGTGGCCGGACTCCAGCGCGGGTTGCGGTCCTTGTCGACCAGCACCGCGCGAATGCCTTCGGCAAAGTCCTTGTGCGCACAAAAGCCCAGCGACGCCCAGTACTCCAGGCGGAACACCTCGGCCAGCGACATGCGGTACACGCGCTGCCAGAGTTCGAAGCTCAGCGCGGCCGAGCTCGGCGCGCCCTTGGCGAAGGTCTTGGCCGCGGTCTGCAGCCAGGCGTCGTCGCTCTGCAGTTCGCGCAGACGCTTCGCGATGTCGAGCAGGTCGTCGCCGGCCATCAGCGCATTGATGGTGTCGTAGTGCTCGCGCACCTTCGACACCGGCATTTCCGCGCCCTCGCCCGCCTTGGCGAGGATGCGCGATAGCGTGGCGCGGTCGGCCTTGCCTTCCCCGGCCCAGGTGGTCGAGGCGATGGCGTTGATCACATCGCCCTTGCGCTCCTGCGGCACCAGCACGTCGGCCAGCCCGCAGAAGATGGTGTCGTGCGCGTTGATGTTCGCGGCCGTCAGCGCCAGGAACAACCCGGTGCGGCCCGGCGTGCGGCGCAGGAACCAGCTGCCGCCCACGTCGGGGTACAGGCCGATGTTGATCTCGGGCATGGCGATGCGGCTTTGCAGCGTCATCACGCGGTGCGACGCGCCGGCCAGCAGGCCCACGCCGCCGCCCATCACGATGCCGTGGCCCCAGCACAGGAAGGGCTTGGGGAAGGTGTGGATCAGGTGGTCGAGCTCGTACTCTTCGCGGAAGAAGTCTTCGGCGTAGGTGTTGCGCTCGGGGCCGCAGTCGAGCAGCGTCTGGTAGAGCTGGCGCAGGTCGCCGCCGGCGCAGAAGGCCTTCTCGCCCGCGGCCTGCAGCAGCACGCCGACGATGCCGGCGTCCTGCGCCCACTCGCGCAGCTTGGGCGTGAGCAGGCGCACCATCGCCACCGAGAGCGAGTTGAGCGAGGCCGGCGAATTGAGCGTGGCCACGCCGAAGCGCTGGCCGCCAGCGGTCTTGATTTCGTCGAAGAGAACTACGTTGTCGGTCATTGTTTTCAGGTCCTGGATGCGGCGCGTTCAGCGGATATCGCTGTCGCCTTCCAGCAATTTTCGCGCAACGATGACGCGCATGATTTCGTTGGTGCCTTCGAGAATCTGGTGCACGCGCGCGTCGCGCACCAGGCGCTCCAGAGGGAACTCGCTCAGGTAGCCGTAGCCGCCGTGCAGCTGCAATGCGTCGTTGCAGACGTTGAAGCCTGCATCCGTCGCGAACCGCTTGGCCATCGCGCAATAGGTGCTCGCGTCGGCATGGCCCGCGTCCAGCTTCGACGCGGCCAGCCGCACCATCTGCCGCGCCGCGACCAGCTCGGTCGCCATGTCGGCCAGCTTGAACTGCAGCGCCTGGAAGCTCGCGAGCGGCTTGCCGAACTGCTGGCGCTCATGCAGGTAGCGGCGCGCCGCGTCGAGCGCGCCCTGCGCCGCGCCCACCGAGCAGGTTGCGATGTTGATGCGCCCGCCGTCGAGCCCCTTCATGGCGATGCGAAAGCCCTCGCCCTCCTTGCCCAGCAGGTTCTGCGCAGGCACGCGCACGTTGTCGAAGTTGATGGTGCGCGTGGGCTGGCTGTTCCAGCCCATCTTGTGCTCCTTCTTGCCGTAGCTGATGCCCGGCGCATCCGCCGGCACCGCGAAGGCCGAGATGCCGCTCGCACCCGCGCCGCCCGTGCGCGCCATCAGCACCAGCACGTCGGTGGCGCCCGCGCCCGAGATGAAGGCCTTGCCGCCGTTGATGACGTACTCGGCGCCCTGCAGTTCGGCGCGCGTCTTCAGCGACCCAGCGTCCGACCCGGCACCCGGCTCGGTGAGGCAGTACGACGCCAGCTTGCGCCCGCTCGTCAGGTTTTCACCCCACTGCTGCGCCACCGCATCGGTCGCCCAGGTGCCCAGCATCCACGTCGCCATGTTGTGGATCGTGATGAAGGCCGTGGTCGACGGGTCGACCGCGGCCATCTCCTCGAACACCAGCGCGGCATCGAGCCGCGGCAGGCCGAGGCCGCCCACGCGCTCGGGCGCATAGAGCCCGCAGAAGCCCAGTTCGCCGGCCTTGGCGATGGCTTCCTTCGGGAAGATGGCTTCCGCATCCCACCGCGCCGCGTGCGGCGCAAACTCGGCCCTGGCAAAGTCGCGCGCGGTCTGCGCAAAGGCGTTCTGTTCTTCCGACAGTTCGAAGTTCATTGCTCGCGGCCCTTCCAGCGCTCCAGTTCTTCGGTCCGTTTCCGGGTCGATTTCTCCAGGCACGCGTTGAATACCAGCGGCCAGATGGAGCCGCCCTCGTTCGCTTTGGCAGCGCGCTTGCAAGCGGGGTCGCGGCCCTTGAGCCAGGCCCGTTGCTCGTTGCGCAGCGCGACGCGCATCTGCGGCGAGAGCGTGTTCATCACCTCGCCGTACCGGATGTTGAGCACGGCATCGGCCGCGCGAAAGTCGCGCACCGCGCAGTCGTTCATCTGCAACTGGTTGCCATTGGGGTTGCAGTCGACCGGGTCGGCCGCGGCGGCGGCCTGCGCCCCGCCGGCGAGCAACGCAACCGTCGCCACCGCGCCCCAGGCCGCACTGCGCAGCCCGTGCCTGCGAAACCCATGCCTCATTTGAGGCTGATGGTGGTGTTGACGCCGTGCGAGACGGTGCTGTCGTCGAACCAGCGTGCCGTCACGGTCTTGGTCTGCGTGTAGAACATGATGACCTGCTTGCCGTACGGGCCCAGGTCGCCGAGCTTCGAAGCGCGCGAGCCGGTGAACGAGAACATCGGCACCGGCACCGGGATCGGCACGTTGATGCCGACCTGGCCCACGTCGATGTCTTCCTGGAAGCGGCGCGCCGCGGCGCCCGACTGCGTGAAGATCGCCGTGCCGTTGCCGTTCGGGTTGCTGTTGATCAGCTCGATGGCTTCGTCGATGGTCTCGGCCTCGGCCACGCACAGCACCGGGCCGAACACTTCCTGCTCATAGATCGTCATGCCAGGCTTCACGCCGGTGAAGATCGTCGGGCCGACGAAGTTGCCCTTCTCGAAACCGGGCACGGTGGGCTTGCGGCCGTCGAGCACCAGCTTGGCGCCGTCGGCCTGGCCGCGTTCGATGAGGCTGTTGACGCGGTCGTAGGCGGCGCAGGACACCAGCGGGCCCACGTCCACGCCCTTCTCGGTGCCGGCGCCGATCTTCAGCGTCTTGGCCTTGGCGATGAGCTCAGGCACCCAGTTGCGCGCCTCGCCCACCAGCACCGCCACCGACACCGCCATGCAGCGTTGGCCGGCCGCGCCGAAGCTCGCGCCGGCGAT
The DNA here is from genome assembly GCF_979254005.1 of Variovorax sp. AC103. Classification (NCBI taxonomy): domain Bacteria; kingdom Pseudomonadati; phylum Pseudomonadota; class Betaproteobacteria; order Burkholderiales; family Comamonadaceae; genus Variovorax; species Variovorax sp. AC103. The sequence continues at coordinate 254,983 of NZ_CEEDFC010000005.1, forward strand.
GGCGTTGAGCGTCTGCTCCTTGTTGGCGTCGGGCATCACGATGGCGTGGTTCTTCGCGCCCATCATGCATTGCGCACGCTTGCCGGCCAGCGTGGCGCGGTTGTAGACATGCGTGCCGACCTTGGTCGAGCCGACGAAGCTGATCGCCTTGATGTCCTTGTGGTCGCAAATGCCGTTGACGATGGCTTCGCCGCCGTGCACCACGTTCAGCACGCCGGGCGGAATGCCGGCTTCGAGCGCCAGTTCGCACAGGCGCATGGTGACCATCGGGTCCTGCTCGGAGGGCTTGAGCACGAAGGTGTTGCCGGTGACGATGGCCATCGGGAACATCCACAGCGGGATCATGGCGGGGAAGTTGAACGGCGTGATGCCGGCGCACACGCCCAGCGGCTGCAGCAGCGTGTAGGTGTCCACACCGTTGGCCACGTTGTTGGCCAGCTCGCCGAGCTGCAGGTTGCCGATGTTCGAAGCGTGCTCGACCACTTCGAGGCCGCGGAACACGTCGCCTTCGGCGTCCGGCAGCGTCTTGCCCTGTTCGGCCGTGAGGATCGCGGCCAGCTCGCCCATGTTCTCGCGAATGAGCTGCTGCAGCTTCAGGAAGATGCGCGCGCGCGTGCCGATGGGGGTCTTGCGCCAGGTCTTGAAGGCTTCCTTGGCGGAGGCGACGGCGGCGTCCAGTTCGGCCGGGGTCGCGAACGGCACGCGGGCCAGCACCTGCTGCGTGGCCGGGTTGACGACGTCGCGCCATTCGGTGGTCTTGGACTCGACGAGCTTGCCGCCGATCAAGAGCTTGACGGTGGCGACCTGGGCGGTCGAGGCTCGGGGCTTGGCGGCGGTGGTGGTGGTGGTGGTGGTGGCGTCCATGTGTTTTGTCTCCTGTGATCCTGTAGGTCCTGCAAAAGCGACTACCGGTCTGGCCGGTTCAGCCGTGCATCCTAGCTTTGCAGATTTGCCATGACAATAGACAAATATGCGCGGGTGCTTTGCAAAAATGCAGAGTCCAGCCCCCAAGCAATCGGAGACACGCACGCACATGGACTGGGACAACCTGCGCTACTTTCTGGAGCTCGCCCGCTCGGGCACGCTGATGAGCGCAGCGCGGCGGCTCGAGGTCGACCACACCACCGTGGCGCGCCGCATCCAGGCGCTCGAGAAAGAGGTGGGCGCTCCGCTCTTCTCGCGCGAATCGGGCGGCCACCGGCTCACCGAGGCGGGCCGGCGGCTGCAGCCGCAGGTCGAGGCGATGGAAAGCGCTTTCCGGGCGGTGGAGAGCACGGCACCGGCCTCGCAGGAAGGGCTGTCGGGCCTGGTGCGCATCGGCGCGACGGAGGGCTTCGGCACCGTGGTGCTGGCGCCGCAGCTGGCGCTGTTCGCGGTGCAGCACCCCAAGCTCACCATCGACCTGCTGGCCATGCCGCGCCTGGTGCACCTGTCGCGGCGCGAAGCCGACATCGTGATTTCGCTCGAACGCCCGGCGCGCGGCCCGGTGGTCGTCAGCAAGCTGACCGACTACACCCTGCGGCTCTACGCCTCGAAGAAGTACCTTGCCGCGCACAAGCCGATCAGGACGCGCGAAGACCTGCGCGGCCACACCTTCATCAGCTACGTGGACGACCTGCTGTTCAGCAAGGAGCTTCAGTACCTCGACGAACTGCACCGCCCCGACAGCTTCGCCCTGCGCAGCACCAGCGTGCTCGCGCAGCACAGCGCGGTGGCGGCGGGTGCGGGCATTGCGGTGCTGCCGGCCTTCATTGCGGAGAAAGACAGCGCGCTCGAGCCGGTGCTGCCGGGACAGGCCAACTTCACGCGCACGTTCTGGATGTCGATGCCGGCGGAGACCAAGCACCTGGGGCGCATGCAGGCCATCTGGGAGTTCCTGCGCGAGACGGCGCAGGCGCAGCGAGCGCTGCTGTTGCCTGACGCCTGACACCCGCGGTCAGCGCCGCGGCGGGGCGATGTCCGGAAAATTCTGCGCCACGAAATCCACCACGAAGGCCTGCGGGTCCACGCGCTGGTTCTGCGTTTCCGCATGGTCGAGGTAGCGGCGCCAGAAATGGCGGATCTTGTCGGGCACGTCGTCGGCAAAGCCCATCTGCGCGCCGACCATCTCCTGCCAGGTACCGCTGGCCATGAAGGTCTGCGCGAGCCTGGGCTCCAGGGCTTCGAGCGTGGCCCGTTTCTCGTCGTCGAGCTGGTCGATCGCGTCCAGCACCAAGCAATCCACCAGCCGCAACAGCGGCCTTCCTTCGTATCTGCTCATCGTCCGCTCCTACGGCTCAGGAAAACATGCGCTTCCAGAGGCCGGGTCGCGGCGCCGGTTCGGCGGCTTCGGACTCGGCCTGCTCAAGCAATTCGATCAGTCCAGGCAAGCGCGGCTTCTTGAGCCGCCGCGCATACGCGAGGTAGCCCTCCTCCTCGTCCACGGTGTAGAGCTGCGGCGGCATCGGCAGGCCGGCCACACTGCCCAGCAGCACGCGCAGAGCGTCGAGCCGGTTCATGCGAATGGCGCTCATGAGAGCGGTCTCGCCGAGCGAGGGAACGATCTCGTTCGCGCCCGCAAGGCCCGCGGCCAGCAGCGGGCCGATGGCGGCGGCGTCGCCGGCGACGGCCGCCGCACCCAGTGCCTCGAGCGCGGTCAGTTTCCCGGGCGAGAGGCTGGCCTTGTACGCGTCGCCGCGCTTGTCGTTCTCGTCGCGCGCGTCGCCGCCGGTCATCGTCATGAAGTCGGTCACCAGCGCCACCGGCTCGCCCGCCGCATCGAGCGCCCAGAAGCTGGGGTAGCTGCCGTCGCCCCAACCCGAGCGGAAGATCACCGTGTTGCTCGCCGAGCCTGCGCCCAGCGGGTAGTGGTCGACGGTATCGGCGTCGCCCATCTCGCCGGCGAGCACGTCGTCGTAGTAGCTCACGTAGTCGGGATCGGCCGCTTCGCGCTGGTCGCGCTCGGCCATGGCGGCGGCGGCGTCGGTGTCCATGAAACAGCCGACGCCCGCATCCACCGGGTAGCCGTAGAACTCGCCCTCCCCCAAGGTTTCGAGCGTCTCCGGTGACTGTCCCTCGAGCAGCGCCATCTCCCAGCGCAGGTCGGCGGCGCGCACCCCGACGCGCTCACGCAGCCACAGCACCGCCAGTGCGTGATCGCCCCGGTCGTGCAGCACCTCGACGGGGAAGGCGCCGCGTTGCGGCAGTTCGCGCGCAAAGGGCGCTCGCTCGGGCTGCACCAGCGGATCGCACGCCACGATGCGCCCGCTCGTGAGGTTCAGCGGGCCGCAGGGCTTGCGCTGCAGATGGCGCGCGCGCAGCGCCTCGTCGTCGAGAAAAATGGCTTGCAGGTTGTCGATGTCGAAATAAGGCATGCGCCCAGTTTCTCACTCCCGCACATCGGCCGGCCACACGGCCGGATGGCTGCCTGGCGGCATCGAAGCGCGCGGCCATGCGGCGGGCGTGCGCGACAGCTGTGCGCCATGGCGCAGCGCGGCGAGCTTGCCAAAGCCGGAGTCCGAGGTTTCGACATAAGGCTGCAAGTCGGGCCTTGCGATCGACAGCCCGCCGGGCAGGCGCCCCAGGCTGCGCAACCACTGCCCGGTTTGCGCCAGCGACACCTGCACGTGCCAGCTGCCGCCCTCCTGCTGCTGGCGCCACAGCGCGGCGGCGGCGCCGAAGGCGATCAGGTAGCCGGTGGCCTCGTCGAGGATCTGCATGGGCAGCGGCCTGGGTTTGCCGTCGCCTGCGGCCTCTCCCTCGGCGTGGTTGAAACCCATGGCCGTCTGCACCAGCGAGTCGAAACCGCGCCGGCCGGCCCACGGCCCCTGCGTGCCGTAGGCCGAGAGCGACACGCACACGATGCCGGGCCGCAGCCGCGCCAGTTCCGCCGGCCCGAAGCCCAGCGACGCGACACCGCCGGGCCGGTAGCCCTGCACGAAGACATGCGCGTCGGCGGCAAGTTGCCGCAGCGCCCCACGGCCGTCGTCGGTGCGCAGGTCCACATGCGCCGACAGCTTGCCGCGGCTGGTATCGGCGATGGACTCGATGTTGGGCAGGTGCGGTGAATTGACGAGCATCACGTCGGCGCCATATGCCGCGAGCGCGCGGCCGCCCACCGGCCCCGCGAGGATGCGCGTGAGGTCGAGCACGCGCACGCCAGTCAGCGGCCGCTGGTCTTCGCGCAGCGGCGGCAGCAGGCGCGGCGGTGCGTCGCCGATGCGTTCGATGCTGAAGAGCGGTTGCGCCGCAACGGCCTGCCCCTGCGGCGTGGCGTCCCATTCGTCGAAGCGGCGCAGCGCGGTCGCGACCAGCCCTTGCGCGGCGGCAGCGTTCTCGAAATCCTGTGCGCGCCAGGTGGCCATCGCGGCTTCGGCGTCGGCACGCGTGCAGGTCGCGGGATCCAGCTTCATCAGCCGCAGCGCGCCCTCGCGGTGGTGCGCAAAGTTGGCATGGATGCGCACCCAGCCGTCGGCACAGCGGTACAGCCCCGAGAAGGTGTCCCACAGCTCGGGCACGCGGCCGTCCAGGCTGAACCAGCCGCAACAGTCGAGCGCTGCGTGCTGCATGTCGACGCCGACCTGCTGGCGCGCGGTGCCGCGCAGGTGGCCCAGTTCGCACGCCGCGAGCGCCGCCGCCGCGATGCTGCTCTGCGCGGCAGTGCCGACCGCGAAGGAAGACGGCAGCACCGGCTCGGCACCCGAGAGCCGCGCGAACGACAGGGCATCCGGCGGCAGGCCCGCCTGCCGCCAGATGCCGCCCAGAACTTCCATTGCGTCCATTGCCATCTCCTTCTCTCCTTCTCCGCCTCTCCAAAACGAAAAGGCAGGGCCCGCTCTCGCGGCCCTGCCCTTGGTGTGTCGTCGGGTTCGCAGCCTTACTGGATCAGCTTGGCGCCGGTCTTGGCCTGCAGCGCGTCGAAGGTGACGCCGGGCGCGAGCTCGACGACCTTCAGGCCCTCGGGCACCACGTCCATCACGGCCAGGTCGGTGATGATGCGGTCGACCACACCCACGCCGGTCAGCGGCAAGGTACAGGCTTCGAGGATCTTCAGGTCCTCGGTGCCGTCTTTCTTCTTCGCCACGTGTTCCATCAGCACGATCACGCGCTTCACGCCGGCCACCAGGTCCATGGCGCCGCCCATGCCCTTCACCATCTTGCCGGGGATCATCCAGTTGGCGAGGTCGCCCTTGGCGCTCACCTGCATGGCGCCCAGAATCGACAGGTTGATCTTGCCGCCGCGGATCATCGCGAAGCTGTCATGGCTGCCGAAGATGGCCGAGCCGGGCAGCGTGGTCACGGTCTGCTTGCCGGCGTTGATGAGGTCGGCGTCGACGTTGTCTTCGGTCGGGAACGGACCGATGCCGAGCATGCCGTTCTCGCTCTGCAGCCACACTTCCTTGGTGCCGGTGTGGTTGGCCACCAGCGTCGGAATGCCGATGCCCAGGTTGACGTAGAAGCCGTCTTCGAGTTCTTGCGCGGCGCGGGCCGCCATCTGGTCTTGGGTCCAGGGCATCTCAGACTCCTTCTTTCTTGTTGGCGGGCACTGTAGGCACGGGCACGTCGGAACTGGCGGCAGCCTGCGCGATCACGGCCTGGGCTTCGACCTTGGCGGCGGCGGCGTCCACCGGTGCGGCGGCGCTCACGGTGCGCTTCTCGATGCGCTTCTCGGGCGTGGCGTTGCGCACGATGCGGTGCACGTAGATGCCCGGCAGGTGAATGTCGTCGGGGGCCAGCTCGCCCACTTCGACGATCTTCTCGACCTCGACGATGCACACCTTGCCGGCCATGGCGGCGGCCGGGTTGAAGTTGCGCGCCGTCAGGCGAAAGCGCAGGTTGCCCGACTTGTCGGCCACGTCGGCCTTCACCAGCGCCACGTCGGGCACCAGCGAATGCTCCATCACGTAGGTCTCGCCGTTGAACTCGCGCAGCTCCTTGCCCTCGGCCACTTGCGTGCCCACGCCGGTCTTGGTGAAGAAGGCCGGAATGCCAGCGCCACCGGCGCGCAGCTTTTCGGCCAGCGTACCCTGGGGCGTGAATTCGAGCTCGAGTTCGCCGGCCAGGTACTGGCGCTCGAACTCCTTGTTCTCGCCCACGTAGGAGGCGACCATCTTCTTGATCTGGCGCGTTTCCAGCAGCTTGCCGAGGCCGAAACCGTCGACGCCCGCGTTGTTCGACACCACGGTGAGGTTCTGCACGCCGGTGTCCTTCAGCGCGTCGATCAGCGCCTCGGGAATGCCGCAAAGGCCGAAGCCGCCGACCGCGAGCATCTGCCCGTCGGCGACGACGCCCTTGAGTGCCGCTTCTGCGGAGGGATAGATCTTGTTCACTCGGGCTCCTTGATGGATGAATGGGAGTGGGTGGGAAAGCCTTGAACCATACTACGTACCCGAATACGTAGTATTTCGTAATGGTGACCCCTGATGCCTGAGATCGACTATCGGCTGGCTTTCGACCACGCGCCCGTGGGCATGGTGGTGTCGAGCAACCGCACCATCGTCGCCTGCAACCTGCGCGTGTGCGAAATATTCGGCGCAACGCCCCCGGCGCTGGTGGGGCATTCGTTCAGCATCCTCTACCCCAGCGTGGCCGAGTTCGAGCGCATCGGCAAGCGCATGGAGCCCTTCCTGAACGCCAGCGGCCACTACGCCGACAACCGCATGATGAAACGGCTGGGCGGGCTGCACGGCGCCATGGCCGGCGAGACCTTCTGGTGCCACGTCACCGGCCACGCCATGAACCGCGAGGCACCGCACGAGGCCGGCATCTGGACCTTCGAAGACCTGGGCTCGCGCCGCGCCGTGAAGGCCGAGCTCACGCCGCGCGAACGCGAGGTGGCCGCCCAGGTGATGCGCGGGCTCACGTCCAAGGAAATCGGCAAGGCGCTGGGCATCAGCCACCGCACGGTGGAGCTGCACCGGGCGCGGCTGATGCGCAAGTACGCGGCAGCGACCACGGCGGAGCTGGTGCAGAAGCTGATCGCGGGCTGAGCGCGCGGGCGCGCAGCGCGGGCGCGCAGCGCGCCCGCGCAGCGCGGGGATCGTTGCAAAAACGGAAACGCCGTGTCCGTGAAAGGCGTGCGTCGGAGCCGCTGTGGAAGCCTATCTTGGAGGCATGCGGGCAAGCCGTCCGCACATCGTCCAAGGAGTCCGAAATGTCCACATCCCTTCATTCCGAAAAGAGCCTGCTGCTGCAGACACAAACGACTGTCGCGCGTGCGCATGCGCTGGCCGTCCAGAAGCTGCCCGTGGCGCTGACGCTCTCGGCCATCATCCTGTCCATCGTCAACGTCAGGCTGTAGCCGCATCAAGGGGCCGAGGACGGGGCGAGCCAGCCGCCCGTTGACGAGGCGCTCAAAGCCTGCGACCACGACGCGGCCAAGGCCACGCGCCGGCTCGGTGTTCACCGCAACACCGTCTACCGCCACCTCGCGCGGGAGCGCGGCACACCGTCCGCGCACTGGAAGACGCCGGCCAACCGCCGGGCCAGCAGGTCCATCGCAGCGGGCACTGCAACGCTTCAATTGCTCATCAGGCTATAGCGAGGCATTCGTGGATGCGCGCTGCGCCACTGCGGGCACAACCAAAGACTGACTTGCCCCGCCTTGCCGCAGCAGCCAGACTCGACGCATGGCTTTGCTGCAGCATTCATGACCCTTCCCAAACCCGTGCGGGGCCTGTCGGCCGTTCCCTCCACCTTGCGGATTCCCCTGGCCGCGCGCGCGTCGGGCGACCGCATGTTTCCCCAGGTGGCCGTGCGCGACGCCTACTCCGCCGGCATCCTCGAACGGATCCGCGACGATGGTCAGGCGCTGCCGGAAGAGCGCATGACCATCTACAGCATCCTCTCGCGCACGCGGCGCCTGCGCGGCCTGGCGCAGGAGTTCCTCAAGCGCCACCCCGCCGCGCGGGTGGTGAACATGGGTTGCGGGCTGAGCCACTACTTCCAGTGGCTGGACGACGGCAGGTGCCGCATGACCGACGCCGACCTGCCCGAGGTGCTCGAACTGCGCCGCGAGCTCATCCCCGAGACGAACGGGCGCCACGACCTTCGCGAACTCGACCTGACCGCGCCCGACTGGTGGGAGCAGCTGGGCCTGCCGGAGAACCGCAATGGCCCGCCCGTGTTCCTCTTCACCGAGGGCGTGCTGATGTACCTGGAACCCGCGCAGGTGCGGGCCGTGCTCGCCACCTTCGGCGAGCGGGCGCCCGCGGGCTCGGTGCTGGCCTTCGATGCCATGTGCTGGCTCGGGGTAGGCCGCGCGCAGCAGCACCCCTCGGTGCGCACCACCGGCGCGGAGTTTCGCTGGGGCGTGCGCCGCCCGGCCGAGCTGACGCAGCCACACCCGCGGCTGCAGCTGACAGCCACCTACCGCCTGCTCGAAGGCATGGGGCTGTCGTACACGCTGTTCGCGCCAATGGTCATGATGCTTCTCGGCGTCTCGCTGTATGCGGTCTACGCGCTGAGGGCATCCGACGGCGGCGATACATAAACGCACAATTCTCCGGATTGGCGGCTTTGTCCGGCCCGGGGTGCGCGGAATGGCTGACGCGCACGGCTTGCGCGGGCCTTCAGACTGTCTGCTCTTCCCGGTCACGGAAAGTCCTTAGCGCCACTTGCTGCATTAGGATCGTTCCGAAGCTCGCCTCCCAGGCTGGGCCATGCCGTTTCCCTTTTCCCAGACTCGCAAGATTCGCAACCCTCAAGAACCACATGCTTGATCGCCGATCCTTCCTTGCCGCCGGTGGCGCAGCCGCCGCACTCGCCGCACTCGGACTGCCCCAGGAGGCGCTGGCCGCAAACGGGCTGCAACTGAGCCAGCCCACGCCCTTTTCCTTCGACGCACTGGTCGCGCAGGCCAAGTCGCTCGCGGCCAAGCCCTATGTGGCGGCCGTGCCCCTCGCGCCCGACGTGCTGGAGCGCATCGACTACGACGCCCACGGCAAGATCAAGTTCGACCCGGCCAACGCGCTCTTCCGCGACGGGCCGGGCGCGTTCCCGGTCACCTTCTTCCACCTCGGCCGCTTCTTCCAGACCCCCGTGCGCATGCACGTGCTGGAAAACGCCGACGGCGACGCCTTCTCGCGCGAGGTGCTCTACAACGCCTCGTACTTCTCGATGCCGCCCGACAGCCCGGCGCGCGCACTGCCGCCCGGCGCGGGCTTCGCGGGCTTTCGCCTGCAGGAAAGCCGCCTGGGCGACCAGAGCAAGCTCGACTGGCAGAAGAACGACTGGGTCGCGTTCCTCGGCGCCTCGTACTTCCGCGCCATCGGCGAGCTCTACCAGTACGGCCTGTCTGCGCGCGGCGTGGCGCTCGACGTCGCGGTGCCCGACAAGGCGGAAGAATTCCCGACCTTCACGCGCTTCTACTTCGAGACCCCGGCGGCGAACAACACCACCTCGATGACGGTCTACGCGCTGCTCGAAGGCCCGAGCGTCACCGGCGTCTTCAAGTTCATCATGCAGCGCAACAAGTCCGTGATCATGGACATCGACGCGCGCATGTTCCTGCGCCGCGACGTGTCCCGCCTGGGCCTGGTGCCGCTCACGTCGATGTACTGGTACTCCGAAACCATCAAGCCCACCGCCATCGATTGGCGCCCCGAGGTGCACGACTCCGACGGCCTGGCGATCTGGAACGGCGCGGGCGAGCGCATCTGGCGCCCGCTCAACAACCCGACGCAGACACGCGCGTCCGCATTCGCAGACACCAAGCCGCGCGGCTTCGGCCTGTTGCAGCGCGACCGCGCCTTCGACCACTACCAGGACGGCGTGAACTACGAGAAGCGCCCGAGCCTGTGGATCGAACCGCTGGGCGACTGGGGCGAGGGCTCGGTGCAGCTCATCGAGATTCCGACCGACGACGAAATTCACGACAACGTGGTCGCCTTCTGGGTGCCCAAGGCAGACGCCAAGGCCGGCGCCAGCTACAGCCTGCAGTACCGCCTGCACTGGACCGACCAGGAGCCCTTTCCGTCGCCGCTCGCGCGCTGCGTGGCCACCCGCATCGGCCGTGGCGGCCAGCCGGGCCAGCCGAGGCCGCAGGGCGTGCGCAAGTTCATGGTGGAGTTCATCGGCCAGCCGCTGACCACGGTGCCCTTCGGCGTGAAGCCCGAGGTGGTGCTGACGGCGGCGCGCGGCAAGTTCTCGTACATCTTTGCCGAGGCCGTGCCCAACGGGGTGCCAGGGCACTGGCGCGCGCAGTTCGACTTCACGCCCGAAGGCAACGAGCCGATCGACATGCGGCTGTATCTGAAGAATGGGGATCAGACGTTGACGGAGACCTGGTTGTATCAGTACCAGCCGGGGTGATGCGGCCAGAGGTTCAACGCTGAGCCGCATTGTTGGCAATTGGTGAATAGACAAATGCCGCCCGGCGTCTTGGTGCGAACGGGTACTGCACCCAAACTTCCTTGCATCGGCAACGCCGCTCCGCGGCAACCTTCAAGGAAGAAATCATGACCCTCAAGCTCAACGACAAGATCGCCCTCGTCACCGGCGGCACCAGTGGCATCGGCCTGGCCACGGCGCAACGCTTCGTGGCCGAAGGCGCCCACGTGTTCATCACCGGCCGCCGCAAGGCCGAACTCGATGCGGCCGTGAAGGCCATCGGGCGCAATGTGACAGGCGTGCTGGGCGACGTGTCGAAGCTCGACGACCTCGACCGCCTCTACGCCACCATCCAGAAAGACAAGGGGCGGCTCGACGTGCTGTTTGCCAACGCGGGCGGCGGCAGCCTGCTGCCGCTGGGGCAGATCACCGAAGAGCACTTCGACAAGACCTTCGACACCAATGTGCGCGGCCTGCTCTTCACGGTGCAGAAGGCGCTGCCGCTGATGGCCAAGGGTTCGTCGATCGTGCTCAACGCATCGATCACCAGCGTCAAGGGCACGGCGGCCTTCAGCGTCTACAGCGCGACCAAGGCCGCCGTGCGCAGCTTCGCGCGCAGCTGGACAGTGGACCTGAAGGACGCAGGCATTCGCGTCAATGCGGTCAGCCCGGGCGTGGTGCCCACCGCAGGCTATGACCTGCTCGGCCTCACGCCGGAACAGATCAAGGGCTTCATCGACGTACAGGCGCAGAACATTCCGCTGGGCCGGGTCGGCACGACCGACGAGATCGCCAAGGCCGTGGTGTTCCTGGCCTCGGACGACAGCAGCTTCGTCAACGGCATCGAGCTGTTCGTCGACGGCGGCATGGCGCAGATCTGAAGATCAGCGCTTGGCGACCGACACGAGTTCCACTTCGAAGTTCAGCGTCGCGTTCGGCGGAATCACGCCGCCCGCGCCGCGCGCACCGTAGGCGATGGACGGCGGGCAGGTCAGCTTGGCCTTGCCGCCGGGCTTCATCTTCTGCACGCCTTCGGTCCAGCACGGGATCACGCCGTTGAGCGGGAACTCGGTGGGTTCGCCGCGCTTGTAGGAGCTGTCGAATTCCTTGCCGGTGTCGGGGAAGGTGCCGCGGTAGTGCACCTTGACCACGTCGGTGGCCAGCGGCGAGGCGCCGGTGCCTTCCTTGAGCGACTGGTAGATCAGGCCGCTGGGCGTGGTCACCGGGGCGGACTGCGCGAAGGCAGCGGGAACAGCAAGAACGGACACGAGCGCGGCACAGAAAAAAGACTTCACGAAACACCTCGAAGGTTGAGAGACCCCGATTATGGCCAGCGCCCGCACCACCCCTGTAAGGGGATATTCGGTGCCCGCGCCCCTGCATGGCCCCTGGTGGAACAGCCCTTGCTTTGCTGAATGTGCACTGTCACTATTCACGAAGAGAGGAAAGCCCCATGCATTCCACCGAAGCCACGCCGGGCCCATCGACCCGACCGACCGGAGCCGCCGCACACACCGGCACGGGCCATCTGAAAAAGGTGCTCGGTCCGTTCCAGCTCTGGGGCATCGCCGTGGGCCTTGTCATCTCCGGTGAGTACTTTGGTTGGAGCTACGGCTGGAACACCGCCGGCACGCTCGGCTTCCTGGTCGCCACGCTGCTGGTGGCCACGATGTACACCACCTTCATCTTCAGCTTCACCGAACTGTCGACCGCCATACCGCACGCAGGCGGGCCCTTCGCCTATGCGCGGCGCGCCTTCGGGCCCACCGGCGGCTTCGTGGCGGGCTTTGCCACGCTCATCGAGTTCGTGTTCGCGCCACCGGCCATCGCGCTGGCCATTGGCGCCTACCTCAACGTGCAGTTCCCGGGCATCAACCCGAAGTGGTTCGCGCTCGGTGCCTATGTGATCTTCATCGGCCTGAACTGGGTGGGCGTGGGCATCGCGGCCGCCTTCGAACTCTTCGTGACCGTGCTGGCCATCTTCGAGCTGCTGGTGTTCATGGGCGTCGTCGCGCCGGGCTGGACCATGGCCAACTTCGTGGCCAACGGCTGGGCCGGCGGCAGCGTGCTCAACGGCGCGGCCATCTCGGGCATCTTCGCGTCCATACCGTTCGCGATCTGGTTCTTCCTGGCCATCGAGGGCGCGGCCATGGCGGCCGAAGAGGCGCGCGACCCGCACCGCACCATTCCCATCGCTTATACGACTGGCATCGTCACGCTGGTGGTGCTGGCCTTCGGCGTGATGATCTTCGCGGGCGGCGTGGGCGACTGGCGCAAGCTCGCCAACATCAACGACCCGCTGCCGCAGGCCATGAAGGTGGTGGTGGGCGACAACAGCGGCTGGCTGCACATGCTGGTGTGGATCGGCCTGTTCGGGCTGATTGCGTCGTTCCACGGAATCATCATGGGCTACTCGCGCCAGATCTTCGCGCTGGCGCGCGCGGGCTACCTGCCGCGCTACTTTGCCGGCCTGAGCCCGCGCTTCGACACGCCGCACCGCGCGCTGCTGGCAGGCGGCGTGATCGGCGTCGTTGCCATCTTCAGCGACGAGTGGGTGCAGTTCGGCGGGCAGACGCTCACCGCCAACATCGTGACCATGGCCGTGCTCGGCGCCATCGTCATGTACCTGGTCTCCATGGCCGCGCTGTTCAAGCTGCGCCGCACCGAGCCGAACCTGCTGCGCACCTACCGCGCCCCCTTCTACCCCGTGTTCCCGGCCATCGCGCTCGGCCTGGGCGTGGTCTGCCTGGGCGCGATGGTGTGGTTCAACTTCATGCTGACCGTGCTGTTCCTGGTGCTGATGGCCGCGGCCTACGGCTACTTCCTGCTGACCTCGGCGCAGCGCAAGGCGGCGGCGCCCGACGAGATGCTTTCTTCATCGGCCACCAACGCCTGAACGGCGAGCGAAAGACGATGCGCTATCGCACCACCATCGCCGGCCAGGTCTTCAGCTTCGACGACCTGAAGCAGGTCATGGCGGTGGCCAGCCCCGCACGCTCCGGCGACTACCTCGCGGGCGTGGGCGCGGCCACCGCGCAGCAGCGCATGGCCGCGCGCCATGTGCTGGCCGACACGCCGCTCAAGCAGTTCCTGACGGAAGCGCTGATTCCCTACGAGAGCGACAACATCACGCGGCTCATCATCGACAGCCACGATGCGCAGGCCTTCGCGCCGGTGTCGCACCTCACGGTCGGCGACTTTCGCAACTGGCTGCTGTCCGAAGCTGCCACCACCGCCACGCTCGCCGCACTGGCACCCGGCCTCACGCCCGAGATGGTGGCGGCCGTGTCCAAGCTCATGCGCAACCAGGACCTGGTGTCGGTCGCGAAGAAGTGCACGGTCATCACGCGCTTTCGCGACACCATCGGCCTGCCCGGCCACCTGGCCGTGCGACTGCAGCCCAACCACCCGACGGACGACCTGCGCGGCGTGGCCGCCTCCACGCTCGACGGCCTGCTCTACGGCGCGGGGGACGCGGTGATCGGCCTGAACCCCGCCTCGGACAGCATGCCCGTGCTGGGCCAGCTGCTGCGCATGCTCGACGAGGTGATCCAGCGTTTCGAGATCCCCACGCAGAGCTGCGTGCTCACGCACGTGACCAACACGCTCAAGCTCGCGGAAGCCGGTGCGCCGGTGGACCTGGTGTTCCAGTCCATCGCCGGCACCGAGAAGGCCAACCTCTCCTTCGGCGTGACGCCCGAGCTGCTCGACGAGGCCTATGCGGCGGCGCTGTCCTTGAAGCGCGGCACCATCGGCGACAACGTCATGTATTTCGAAACCGGCCAGGGCAGCGCGCTGTCGGCCAACGCCAACTTCGGCGTCGACCAGCAGACCTGCGAGGTGCGCGCCTATGCACTGGCGCGGCGCTACAAGCCTTTTCTCATCAACACGGTGGTCGGCTTCATCGGGCCGGAGTACCTGTACGACGGCAAGCAGATCATTCGCGCCGGCCTGGAAGACCACTTCAGCGGCAAGCTGCTGGGCCTGCCCATCGGCTGCGACATCTGCTACACCAACCATGCCGAGGCCGACCAGGACGACATGGACACCCTGCTGGTGCTGCTGGGCACGGCGGGCATCAACTTCATCATGGGCATTCCGGGTGCGGACGACGTGATGCTCAACTACCAGAGCACCTCGTTCCATGACTCCCTGTTCATGCGCGAAACGCTGGGCCTGAAGCGCGCGCCCGAGTTCGAGGCCTGGCTGCAGCGCATGCAGATCACCAACGGTGCGGGCCAGCTCGCGCCGCCTTCGTCCAACCGGCTGCTGGCCGACATGAGCGGGCTGGCCGCGCTGGCGTCATGAGCAGCGAGTCGGTCACCCCCAACCCCTGGGCGCAATGGCGCTCGGCCACGCCCGCGCGGCTGGCGCTGGGCCGCGCCGGCGCGGGCATGCCGACCGACGAGACGCTGCGCTTCGGCTGGGCGCATGCGATGGCGCGCGACGCGATCCATGCGGCGCTGGACGTCGATGCGCTCCACGCCGCACTGACCGCCCAGCACTGGCAGGTGGCACGCGCGCGCAGCCAGGCGGCGGACCGCACCGAATACCTGCGCCGCCCCGACCTCGGCCGCCAGCTCGATGACGGCGACGCCACGCGACTGCTCGGCGACCGGCGCTACGGCTGCGACGTCTGCGTGGTCGTCGGCGACGGCTTGTCCTCCCTGGCGGTGGCGCGCCACGCCGTGCCGCTGCTGGCCGCCCTGCGTGCGCAACTGCCGGCGCACACCAGCTTTGCGCCCGTGGTCATCGCCACGCAGGCCCGCGTGGCACTGGCCGACGAAGTGGGTGAGCTGTTCGGCGCGGCACTCTCCGTGATGCTGATCGGCGAGCGCCCGGGCCTGAGCTCGCCCGACAGCCTGGGCATCTACCTGACCCATTCACCGAAGCGCGGCCGGCATGACGCCGAACGCAACTGCATCTCCAACGTGCGCCCCGAAGGGCTGTGCTACGAGGCGGCCGCGTTCAAGCTGGCCTGGCTGATGCGCGAGTCGCTGCGACGGGGGCTGACCGGCGTCGGGCTCAAGGACGAGAGCGATCTCGCGGTGCTGCAGCAGCGTGACACGGGGGCGCCGGGCTTGGCTGGATAGAGGCCTTTCAACATCGATAAATATCCAATAAAATGACTCTTAAGCCGGTTAATAGTCATTTTATTGATGTCAAAAAGCAGCCACAGCCTTTCCGCTCTGCCCTCGCAGACGGTCGAGCCCATTGAAAGGCTCGGCTTGCGCCTTCGCGCGCACAGGGTGCACCGCGAATGGACGATCGCTGAAATGGCCGAGCGGCTGCTGTGCGCCCCCAACACCCTGCGCGCCCTCGAATCGGGCAAGCCCGGCACCAGCATCGGGCTGCTGGCCCATGCGCTGTGGCTTCTGGGCGAGATCGATTCACTCGACGGCGTGGCCCCGGCCCCCGCAGGGCTGGCCGCGAAGCGCCGTGTACGCAGGTCGGCCGTGCAAGGCGCCGCCGGTGTGATTGCGGAGGACGAGCGTGACTTCTGACAACGACGAGGGCGAGCGCCGCATCTACGTCGGCCTTGCGCACCGCAAGGGCGAGCAGGTGCAACCGGCCGGCCTGATGAAGGTCGCTCGCCGCGGCGTCGTGGAGTCGGGCGAATTCGCCTACGGCCGTCGCTATCTCGAAGACCCCGCTGCCGCGCCGCTCAACCCCGAGCACCTGCCGCTGCGCGACGCCGCCTTCGTGCTTGCCGAACGCCGCATCCGCGACGGTGGCGCCATGCCGCTCACGCTGCGCGATGCACTGCCCGACAGCTGGGGCCGCAAGGTGCTTGAGATCCGCCAGGGCAAGCCGCTCTCGGACATCGATGCATTGCTCCTGACCAACGAGGACCGCATCGGCGCCATGGTGTTTTCCGAAGCGTTGCCCATCCGAAGCGAGGAGCCGCCGGTCACGCTCTGGTCGCTCCAGGAACTCGCCGAAGCCTCGCGCCGCGTCGAGGACGGAATGGACATCGGCGCCGACATGCATCTGCTGCTGCGCGGCGGCAGCCTGGGCGGGGCACGCCCCAAGTCGGCATTTGCGCACGCGGGCCGGCGCTGCATCGCCAAGTTCGCATCGCGCGGGGATGACCACGACGTGGAAGTGATCGAAGCGGCCACGCTGTGGCTGGCCGATGCCTGTGGCATCGAAGTCCCGCCCTTTCTTCTGCAACCCCTTGCGTCAGGGCACGCCTTGCTGGTCGAGCGCTTCGACCGCGCGGGGCCGGTGACCGACGAGCGGCGTTTTCACTACCTCTCGGCCTCGGCGCTGCTCGATGTGCCCTATGAATCGAGCGGGGGGAGCTACGTCGAGCTGGCGCAACTGCTGCGGCGCATCTCTCGGCAGCCGCAGGAAGACCTGGCCGAGTTGTTCCGACGCATGGTGTTCAACCTGGCGGTGGGCAACAGCGACGATCACGTCAAGAACCATGGCGCGTTGCGAGGAGAAGACGGACGGTGGCGTCTGGCGCCTGCCTTCGACCTCGTGATGCAGCTGGGCGGCCACACCGGTTATCAGGAGCTCGCCATTCTTCCGGGGCAGCACGCGTCGAGCCTTGCGCTGGCGCGTGACGCGGCACCGCACTTCGGGCTGACGGCTGTCGTGGCGGAAGAAGTCATCGTTGCGATTGGCGAAACGGTTGCACTTCATGCAGCGGCCAGTGTGGCGTCTGCCGGAGGGAATCAGACGCTCGTGCGGCGCGTTGCGAGCTTCATCGAGCAGCAGGCTGAACGCATCGGGGCCTAGGGTTGGTTCGCGGCTTTTGGCGAGGACGCCGGCATCGGACGGCCGCTCTTGGGCTGGTAAATCTGGAGCAGCTTCGGTCTGACCGCGCTCTCGGCATCAACGCTTCGAATTCACAACGTGGGCTATGAAGCCCTCGCCATCAGTCGCAGGTTCTGCACGGCCGCGCCCGCTGCCCCCTTGCCCAGGTTGTCGAGAACCGCGCTCAAGACGATCTGGCCTGTGCGTTCATTGCATGCGACCGCCAGGCTCATGTCGTTGGAGCCGTTGTGGACTTGCGGGTCCAGGTCGGTCAGGGGCGCGGCAGACGACATCGGCAGCACATGCACATGCGCCGCATCGCGATACCGCGCCACCAGGCATTCATGGATGCGCGCGCCCGAAGCCTCGGCGGGAAGCATGCGCGCGTGCAGGCCAATGGTGAGCACGATGCCCTGCCGGTAGCTGGCATAGGCGGGCACGAAGAGGGGCCGCTGCGTCAGGCCCGCATACAGCTCGATTTCCGGCACGTGCTTGTGCTCGAGTTCCAGCCCATACACCTTCAGCGAATGCGCCGCGGCCCCCGCGCCCGCCTTTGCGCCGGCCTCGTACGCTTCCGCCCCCGCCCTGCCCTGGCCCGAATAGCCCGAGACCGCATGAATGGCGAGCGGACAGTCGGCGGGCAACAGGCCCGCATCCGTCAACGGTCGCAGCAAGGCGACCGCCGCGGTGGGGTAACAGCCCGGATTCGTCACCCGTGGTGCCGAGGCAATGCGTTCGCCTTGCCGTGCATCGAGCTCCGGCAGGCCGTAGACCCAACCCGGGCTGGTGCGGTGCGCCGAGCTGGCGTCGATGACGCGCACCGAAGGGTTCTCGATCATTGCCACCGCATCGCGCGCCGCGGCATCGGGCAGGCAAAGAATGGCGATGTCGCACGCGTTGAGTGCTGCCCGGCGGGCATCCGCGTCCTTGCGCAGGTTGGCAGGCAGTGTGCGGATGCGGAATTCCCCGCCCCGCAGGCGGTTCTGCAGGTCGAGGCCGGTGGTGCCCTGGTCGCCGTCGATGAAGATATTGAGGTCCATGGGCAGCGATCGTAGGCATTCGGCTTCGATGGCTCCAGCTAAATATAAGCAACACTAAATTAAGAAAAGTTAAATTAGCGGCATGCGTGAACTCAGCCTCGACCACCTGCGCACCCTGGTTGCCATCGCCGACCTCGGCTCCTTGGCCAATGCCGCGCGCGCCCTTCACCTGGCGGCCCCCACCGTCACCGTTCAGATCGCGGAACTCGAGTCGCGCCTGGGCGGCCAATTGCTCGTTCGCGGGCGGGGGCCCGCGCAGGCGACCGCGCTGGGCGAGCGTTTCATCGCGCGTGCCCGCAGGCTGCTGGCGGACGCGGACGATGCGGTGGAAGACGTCAGGCGCCAGCTCGCTGGCCAGACGGGCCGCGTGCGGGTGGGCGCCTCGACGGGCGCCATCGCGCACCTGCTGCCGCCCGCGCTCCAACGCCTGGCCAAGAACCATCCCGGCATCGACGTGAACGTGCAGGTGCTGACCTCCAACGACAGCATGGCCCGGCTCGCGGCGGGCAGCCTCGACCTTGCGGTGGTGGCGCTGCCGCAGACGCCGGTGCGCGGCGTGCATGTCACGCCCCTGCGGCGCGAGGCCGTCGTCGCCTTTCTGCCGGCCGACTGGAAGGCACCGAAGCGGCTGACCGCGCAGTGGCTGGCGCAGCACCCGCTGATCATGAACGACGCCTCCACGCGCCTGTACCGGCTGACCGCGGAATGGTTTTCCGCGGCGGGCGTGCATTGCCGGCCGCGCATCGAGCTCAACTACAACGATGCGATCAGGACGCTGGTCGCCGCCGGCTACGGCGCGGCCTTGCTGCCGCAGGAATCGCACGAGCCCGCGCGGGACCCGCGCATCGCCGTCCGTCCGCTGAGCCCGGCACTGTGGCGCCAGCTGGGCCTGGCGGTGAGCGACCGCGGCGCCAGCGGGCCGACGCGTTTCGTCCTGGACGCTTTACTTCCTGAAAAGAATTCGGCCACATAGGTCCGCGCTGGGCCGCACGGCAGCCCGCTGAGGGCGACGCAACATGGCACCGCTGCGATGTCGGATGGACTAGCCGGTCTTCAAGGGCCCGGCGACCTTGTATGCATTCAGAACAAGGCCCGACGGCATTGCTTTCGTCGTGACGAGTTCGAGGGAACGTGCCGGCGTGCCGTCCGCGAAGAAGCGTTTTCCGGTGCCCACCAGGACCGGATAGACGATCAGCAAGACCTCGTCCGCAAGCCCATGTTCAATGAGCGCAGAGGTCAGCGTGGAGCTACCCCACAGTACAAGGTTCGGCCCCGCCTGCGACTTGATGCGGCGCACGCCTTCGATGATGTCCGGCCCCACGCTTTCGAACGGCCCCCATGCAAGGCTTTCGGGGCGATGCGTTGCGACAAATTTCGTCGCCGCGTTCAGGCTGTGCGCCATCGGTCCGCCCGGTGCCTTCGGCCAGTAGCCCGACCACATGTCATAGGTGCGGCGGCCTAGCAGCAGATCGAAGGGGCTGCCCTGCGCGGCGAGCACCTCATTCAGGCCGGCGGGGCTCCGGTAGGGCGCGGTCCAGTCGGCGTACGGAAAGCTGTCTTCCCCGGAGCTTTGAATCACGCCGTCCAGCGAGATGTGCGCCATGATCTTGAGCGTTCTCATGCGGTTCCCCGTGCTTGGGTTGGGAGGTGCGGCTCAGTGTCCCCGGCGAGGCAGTCGCCGTGCCGGCAGCGTGCTGCGGATGGTAGTGGAGCCCGGCGGCGGCGTCGACAGCCACCGGCGAAAAACGCCTACAGCGCAAGGCATCCGCCGCGTACGCCGGCATTCGCGCAAGCGGCTAGTGTCGATGGCACAAAACCACTCCAACACAAGGACGTCTCATGAAGCTCTCTCGCACTCTGCTCGCGCTTACTGTTGCTGGCGCGTTCCTCTCCATGGCCGGCGCAGCCGAAGCCAAAGGCTGCATCAAGGGCGCCGTGGTGGGCGGTGTCGGCGGGCACGTCGCAGGGCATCACGGCCTGATCGGCGCGGCGGGCGGCTGCGTGGTCGGGCGGCACATGGCCAACAAGAAGGACAAGGAAGCGGAAGCAGCCGCCGCGGCCCAGCGCGCGCCGGCAGACGCCTCGGCCCACGCCCCCGCCCGGCAGTAGGCAGGCGCAGGCGCGCGTCAGACGCGAAACCAGATCCTGCCCGTCACGTACAACGCGTAGACCAGCGCCAGCACGAGCCACAGCAGGTAGAACATGTTGGCCCAGTAGTCGGAGGCATGCGCGGCCAGGGTGTAGGCGTGGACCTGGCAGGCCCTGCCCACGCAGGGCACCTCGGCGCGAACCAACGCGCGCAAGAGTGCGAACACGAAGTAGCATGACAGGCCGGCCGTGACGACGAAACCGAAGGGCCCGACGAAGCCTTCGGTGCGTTGGTCGTTCTGGTCCCTGTAGCCTTTGCGAAGCATGTTCTGCCCGAGGCGGTACCAGACAAAGCCGACCAGCAGCATCAGTGAGTAGTAGACGAGGGAACGCATGCCGGGGATTGTCCATGGTGCATCGCCCGTTGCCCATTGCCCGTCGCAAATGACGGACTGCGAATCCGCAGCCCGTCAGGTCGGCCGCCGGCTACGTGCCGGCGCCGCCCTCGGGCGCGTTGCGCCGCGCCGTCTCGCTCGCCTGGAACAGTTCGCCGGCCTTGCGCGCCAGATCGGCCGCAAGCCAGAGCATGTTGTCCAGATGCCGAGGCCCTTCACCACTGCACCAGTCGATGTCTTCCCCGTGGCAGGCCCACAGGAGAGCTTCGAGCTGAGAGAGGGTGTTTTCGAGAAGATCCGACGGGTCTTGGGCGTTTCCGTCGGGGGATACCGGCGTGCGAGGCCGGGCTATAGTCTTGGTAGCCATTTTTGTGCGGTCCTTTAGAGGTAAGTGCACTTCTTTGGTTAGACGGTCGGGGTGCTACTAACACCCTGGCCGTCGCCTTTGATACCTCGCATTTGCATCGCTGCTTTCGCACCGACAACCTGCCGCGAGGCAAGCAGCCTTCAAACATGCAATGGGTGTGTGTGTAGCGCCTTCCTTGTCCCCTAGTTGGGGTAGTGAGTGACAGGGGCATTCACTGTAGAGAACAGCGCGGGCCTTGTGGCCGCCGCGTGCGGCATCAAGTCTCGATTCCCGCCAACAAATGCAGCTTCCGCCGTGCGACGTGAACGCATGCCGGCCGCGCAGCCTGGCACGGCTGATGCGTAGGTCGCTGCGGAAGTGTCACGGGCGTTGCATACGCTCGGCGCTCCTTATCTGCAACACAACAACAGGGAACGCATGCAACGCAGACTCGCCCTTCTCACCCCCATGGCCGCCGCGCTCGTCGCCTCAGGCTGCGCCAGCTTCTCGCCCGGCAACAGCCAGGCCCTGGCCCCAGGCCAATGGGACGCCTTCAACCGCGCGCAGATCGAAGGCCTCATCGCCAGCCTCGGCAAGGGCAGCCCCGGCTACAACGCCGCCAAGCCGCCCTACGTGGTGTTCGACTGGGACAACACCAGCGTCTTCCTCGACATCGAAGAGGCCTCGCTCATCTACCAGCTCGAGAACCTGGTCTTCGGCGCCACGCCCGCGCAGCTCGAGGTGGCGCTGCGCAAGAACATTCCGAAGAAGGACTTTCTTCCCGCCTTCAACAACGCGGCCGGCCAGGCCGTGAACATCGACCGCGTGGTGCCCGACATCGTGGCCAGCTACACATGGCTGTACCGGAACTACAAGGGACTGAAGGGCGACCAGTCGCTCGCGGTGGTGGCCATGAGCCCGCACTACGGCGCCTTCACCACCAAGGTGCGCTACCTGTACGAAGCCATCGGCGACACCTTCGACCACGACACGGCCTACCCCTGGGTGACGTACCTGTTCGCCGGCATGACCGAGGCGCAGGTGCGCAAGCTCACGGCCGACACGGTGGCCTGGCAGCTGAAGGAGCCCGTCGCCAAGGTCAAGTGGACTTCGCCCACGGCGCTGCCGGGCCGCGCGGGCGTGGTGTCGGTCAGCTGGAAGAACGGCCTGCGCCTGCAGCCCGAGATGCAGGACCTGTACGCCGCCTTTCGCAACGCGGGCTTCGACGTGTGGGTGTGTTCCGCATCGTTCGTCGACGTGATCAAGGAAATTTCTTCCAACCCCGCCTTCGGCTACAACAACCCGCCCGAGCGCGTGCTGGCGATGGAGCTGGAGCGCGACGCCCGGGGCCTGATACAGCCCGAGTTCCGCCGCGGCTACGACCAGACCCAAGGCCCGGGCAAGACAAAGAACATCCAGCGCTTCCTGGTCAGCAAGTACGGCTACGGCCCGAGCTTCGTGGCCGGCGACAGCGAAGGCGACCAGAACATGATGGCCGACTTCGCCGACACGAAGAAGGTGCTGATCGTCAACCGCCTGCGCGACCCGAAGACCGACATCGGCAGGTTCTCGGCGATGGCGGTGCAGAACTACGGCAAGGCCGACACGCGCTACCTGCTGCAGGGGCGCGACGACAACACCGGCGCGTGGGTCGCCTCTCAGCTGCACACGCCGCTGGGCGCGTCGGCGGGCAAGGCGCTGAAGTAGCGGCCGGTGCCCTGCCCCCGCGGCCTGCTACGGGCTCTTGGCTACCGGCTTGATTGACTCGCGCACCTTGGCCACCTGCGCGGTCGTCACGGCCTCGCCCTGGTTGCCCCAGCTCGACCGCGCAAAGCTCAGCACGCTGGCCACGTCGGCATCGGTCAGGCGCCAGCCGAAGTCGGGCATGGCGATGGGCGACGGCGCCTGCGCGGTGCTGGGCATGGCCGAGCCCGCGAGCACCAGGCGAATGAGCGAGGTCGGGTCTTTCGCGTTCACCACGCTGTTGCCGGCCAGCGCCGGAAAGGTCTTGTTCGCGCCCGTGCCGTCGGAGCGGTGGCAGGCGTTGCAGTTATTCAGGTAGACCATCGCGCCGCTGTTGCCCTCGACCGTGCCGTTGCGCAGCGCCAGCGAGCTCGGGTGCTGCGGTGCGGCCGCGACCAGGGAGGTCTGCGACGGTGCACTCTGCACACCTTCCTTGGCGCCGAGCGACTGCAGGTACGTGGCCACGGCCTTCAGGTCCTGCGTGGACAGGTGCTGCGTGCTGTTCTGCACCACGTCGACCATCGCGCCGAAGGCGGCGGTGTGGCCGGTGCGCCCGGTCTGCAGGTACTGCACGATGTCCTCGGACGACCACTGTGCCATGGTCGGCCGGTCGGTGTGGCGCAGGGGCTGCGCGTACCAGCCGTCGATGATCGCGCCCGACAGGTACACCTCGCCCTTGCGGTCGCTGGCCGCCTTCACGCCGCCGAGCATGCTGCGCGGCGTGTGGCAGTCGCCGCAATGGCCCAGGCCCTGCACCAGGTAGGCACCGCGGTTCCACTCGGCGTTGCGCGCGCTGTCGTTCTGGTACACGCCCTTGTCGAGGTAGATCCAGTTCCAGCCGATCATCAGGCTGCGCATGCTGAAGGGCCACGGCAGGTCGGTGGCCGGCGGCTTCTGCGCGACGGGCTGCACGCCGTTGCGAAAGAAGGTGAACAGCGCATGCATGTCTTCGTCGTTCACGCGGGCGAACGACGGGTACGGCATGGCGGGGTACAGGCGGTGGCCGTCCCTGGCCACGCCTTCGCGCAGCGCGCGGGCGAACTCGGCCTCGGTGTAGGCGCCGATGCCCGCTTCGGGGTCGGGAGAGATGTTGGTGGAAACGATGGTGCCGAACGGCGTCTTCATCGGCAGGCCACCACCGAAGGCGGGCTTGCCCGGCGCGGTGTGGCAGCTGACGCAGTCGCCGGCGCGCGCGAGGTAGCGGCCGTGCTCGAGCACGGGGTCTGCGGCGGCGGACGCAGGGGCTGCGGCAGTGACCGGCGCTGCCGGCGTCGCGGCGGCAGGTGCGGATGGCGCCGATGCGGCCTCGGCAGGCGCATCGCTCTTTTGCGCCACGGCCCATGCCCCTGCGCACAGCAACACGACGGCCGCGGCGATGCCGCCGTACACACGACGCGCGCTCATGCCAGCGCCCCCGGGCTCTTCAGATACTGCTCGCGGATGGCCTTGGCCGCCCAGTACGCCAGCGCACCCACCATGCCGGTCGGGTTGTAGCCGAAGTTCTGCGGGAAGGCGCTCGCGCCCATCACGAATACATTGGGTACGTCCCACACCTGCAGGAAGCGGTTGACGGCGCTGGTCTTCGGGTCGGTGCCCATGGGCGCGCCGCCGGTGTTGTGGGTCGACTGGTAGAAGCGCACGTCGTAGTGGGCGTCGGGCTTCTGGAAGTTCAGCTTCATCTGCTTCGGCCCCATGGCCTTGGCGATCTGCTCGACCTTGGTGCCGATGAATTGCGTCATGGCGAGGTCGTTGGCCTTCCAGTCGAAGGTCATGCGCAGCAGCGGCTGGCCGTGCACGTCCTTGTAGGTCGGGTCGAGGTCGAGGTAGTTGTCGCGGTAGGCCATCACCGAGCCCTGGCTGCCCACGCTGGCCTGGTAGATGTAGTTTTCCTTCACGGCCTTCTTCCAGCCCGCGCCCCACGCCGGCGCACCAGGCGGCAGGCTCATCTGCTGGATCGGCCGCCCGCCGGTGTTGATGGCATTGATGGTGGCGCCGCCGATGAAACCGAGCGGCCCATGGTCGAAGTTGTCGCCGTCGAAGTCGTCGATCACCGAGCCGCTGGCGCCCGCGCCGACGAAGGGGTTCATCGGCTGGTTCTTGTCGAAGAACAGGCTGGCGCCGCCGTTGAGCTGGTAGGCATAGTTGCGGCCCACCACGCCTTCGCCGGTGGCCGGGTCGTACTTCTTGCCGATGTTCGACAGCAGCAGCAAGCGCACGTTGTGGAACTGGTAGGCGCACAGCACCACCAGGTCGGCCGGCTGCTCCACCTCGTTGCCTTCGGCGTCGATGTAGGTCACGCCGGTGGCGCGCTTGCCGTCGGGCGACATGTTCACCCGCAACACATGCGATTTGGTGCGCAGCTCGAAGTTGGGCCGCTTCATCAGCACCGGCAGCAGCGTGGTCTGCGGCGAGGCCTTCGAGTACATGTAGCAGCCGTAGCGCTCGCAGAAGCCGCAGAAGTTGCACGGCCCGAGTTGCGCGCCGTGCGGGTTGGTGTAGGCACGCGACGCGTTGGCGGCGGCCTGCGGGAACGGGTGGTAGCCCAGCTCGCGCGCGGCCTTCTCGAACAGCACCGCGCTGTTGACAGAGGCCAGCGGCGGCAGCGGAAACTCGTTGGCGCGCGCGCCTTCGAAGGGGTTGCCGCCGGGCTGGATCTTGCCGCCGATGTTGCCGGCCTTGCCCGAGGTGCCGCAGATTTTCTCGAACTGGTCGAAGTGCGGTTCCAGCTCTTCATAGCTCACGCCGAAGTCCTGGATGGTCATGCCCTCGGGAATGAACTTCTTGCCGTAGCGCTCTTCGTAGGTGCTGCGAATGCGCAGGTCGCTCGGCAGCGGGCGCCAGTGGTGGCCGTTCCAGTGCACGCCCGCGCCGCCCACGCCGTCGCCGGGCAGAAAGGAGGCGAGCTGCCGGTACGGCACGGCGATCTCGGCCGGGGTGTGGCGGATGGTGACGGTCTCGCGCGAGAGGTTCTGGAACAGCTTGCCGCGGATGCCGTAGCTCAGCTCGTCGGTGATGCGCGGGTAGGCGAAGTCGGGCTGGGTGTCGCGGTTCTCGCCGCGCTCCAGCGCCAGCACCTTGAGGCCGGCGCCGGTGAGCTCCATGCCCATGATGGCGCCGGTCCAGCCGAAGCCGACCAGCACGGCGTCGACACTGGGTTTCCTGATGTTTGCCATGGTGCGTGCGCCCCTCAGCCCTGCGGGCCGGCGATGCTCACCGGCGGCAGGTTGTACTTGACGCCGGGTCGGTCGACCCAGTCGGCGTAGTCGGCGCGCGCGCCGGGGAAGCCGATCATCTTCCAGGCGGCGGCGTTCTTGTTGCCGCCGTGGATGGGGTCGCTGAAATAGCCTTCCTTGGTGTTCTGCAGCAGGAAGCCGAAGAAGTCGGTCGCGCCCACGCCGTCGAGCGTGACGCTGCCGGCCTCCAGGCCCTTGAGTACCTCGTCCTGCTGCGCCGCGGTGAGTTGCGCGAAGGGCTTGTCGGCGAACTGCTTGCGGCAGTACGCGTCGGTGGCCGCGATGCCCGCGCGGTACACCTCGCGTGGCGGCATCTTCTTCTGGTAGCCGAACAGCGGCGACACCTCGACGAACGGGCCCTGCATGTACCAGGTGGCCGCATGGCCGAAGGCGCCTTCCATCTGCCGGTCGATGAACTCGGGCACGCCCGCTTCGATGGCGCCGGGGCCGGTGTCGTCGGAAGGAATGAGCCGGCCCACCGCGGCCTGCACGAAGGTCCATTCGTTGGCGTTGAAGTAGACCGGGGTGTAGGCAGCCGCGGGACTGGGCGAGGCGGCTGGGGCCGGGGCCGATGCAGCGGGCTGCGCCAGCGCCGCCCCTGTGAGGCCACCGGCGCCGAAGGCCGTGGCGGCCGGCACGATGGCGATGGACCGGCGCAGGAAGCCGCGCCGGTCGGAATGCGAGACGTCTTTCATCGCGTTATGTGCGGCATGGGGCCGCGTGTTGTTGTGCGAACGTTCATCATCGCGATACGGCGCGCAACATCTTGTAGGAAAGTGTCTTGCCTATCATGGAAGTCGCGCGACGCCTTTCAAGGCGCTTTCAAACCGACAACCCGACGGAGACAAGATGACTGCAACCCGCTACCCGCTCGCCGAACTGAAGGACCTGCCCGAGGACATCCGCACCGCCATCCTCGCGGTGCAGGAAAAGGCCGGCTTCGTGCCCAACGTGTTCCTCGGCCTGGCCCGCCGGCCTGCCGAATGGCGCGCCTTCTTTGCGTACCACGACGCGCTGATGCTCAAGGAGGAAGGCTCGCTCACCAAGGGCGACCGCGAGATGATCGTCACCACCACCAGCGCGGCGAACCAGTGCCTGTACTGCGTGGTGGCGCACGGCGCGCTGCTGCGCATCTACGAGAAGAAGCCGCTGGTGGCCGACCAGGTGGCGGTCAACTACCGCAAGGCCGACATCACGCCGCGCCAGCGCGCGATGCTCGACTTTGCAATGAAGGTCTGCGACCGCTCGCACGAAATCGACGACAGCGACTTTCCGCCGCTGCATGCCCATGGCTTCGACGACGAGGACATCTGGGACATCGCGGCCATCACCGCCTTCTTCGGGCTGAGCAACCGGCTGGCCAGCTTCAGCGGCATGCAGCCGAACAACGAGTTCTTCCTGATGGGGCGGCTGCCCCGGGAAAAGAAGTAAGGCCCGCCGCCTTCAGCCCTTGGCGCGGCAGGACGCGAGCGCGTCGAGGGCCGGCTTGTAGGTGGGCGTGGTCACATCCATCACGCCCAGCACCGTGTGATAGAGGTTGTCGTGTGTCAGCGGCGCATCGAGCCCCGCTTCCATGCACGAGCGCGAGAGCTTGCGCCGCTCGCTCAGGCCGTCGCTGAACCACGTGACCATGGGCACGTGCTTCTGCGCCTCGGGGGCGAAGCTGTACGGCACGCCGTGCAGGAACAGGCCGTACTCGCCCAGCGATTCGCCGTGGTCGCTCACGTAGAGCATTCCCGGGTCGTAGGTCTTCGACTGGGCCTTGAGCCAGTCGATCGTTTCGCCGAGGAAGCGGTCGGTCTGCGCGATCGAGTTGTCGTACACGTTCATCAGCTCGTTGTGCCCGCACTCGGCCAGCGCATTGGTCTTGCACTCGGGCTGGAAGCGTTTCACGTCGGGCGCGGAACGCTTGTAGTAGGCGGGGCCGTGGCTGCCCATCTGGTGCATGACCAGCACGATGCCCTTGGCGCGCCGTTCGGCTGGCAACGCGGCGATGCGCTCGTCCAGGTTCTTGAGCATCACGTCGTCGAGGCACTCTTCGCCGTCACACAGCGCCTTCTTGGTGGCCGCGTCGAGGCCGTCGAAGGCCGAGGCGTTCGGAACGCGCACGCACACGCCCTTGCAGCCGGCCTGGTTGTCGAGCCAGAACACGGCCAGCCCGGAGGCCTGCAGCACGTCCATGAGCGACTCGTAGTCGTCCTTGCGCGACTCGTAGCCCTGCTTGCCCAGCGGCGAGAACATGCACGGCACCGAGGCCAGCGTGTTGGTGCCGCAGGAATGCACGTCGCGGTAGCTCAGCACGCCGCGCTTGGCGAGCTCGGGCGTGGTGTCGCGCGCATAGCCGTTCAGTGCGAAGTGGTCGGCCCGCGCCGTCTCGCCCACCACCACCACGAACAGCGGCGGCTTGGCCTGCGCCGCGTAGCTCGCGCCCAGTGCCGTGCCGGCGGTGATGGAAATGAGCTTGCCGCTGCGCTTGAACAACGGCTTGATGAGCAGCGAACCTGTGGAATACAGGGTCGCGATGGGGTTCATCATGTAGCGCAGATGGATGTTGTTGCGCATCAGGGGCGCGAGCTCGCGGTTCATCGCCACGGCCGCCGCCAGCGCCACGACCACCGCCAGCAGCAGCAGGGCCGCATTGCGCCACAGCTTGGACAGGAAGCGCATCGGCATGATGCGCACGCGCCAGAGCGCCCAGCCCGCCGGCAGCGCGACGACCAGCACGTTGAAGGCCATGCGCCAGCTCAGCAGGTCGCGCGCCTCGTTGGGGTCGGTCTGCAACGCGTTGGCGATCATGGTCGGGTCCATGACCACGCGGTATTCGAGCATGTAGTGCTGGACCACGGCGGCCAGCACGACCACGGCGAACCACACCGGTTTCATCCAGCGCGACCAGGCCGTGAACGACAGCATGGCCACAAGGCCGCACAGCGTGAGCAGGCTCATCACCGCGATGGTGGGCAGGTAGGTGCTCGGGGCGCCGCCGATGCGGGCCAGGTCGGTCCAAAGGGGCCAGTTGGTGGTCAGGATCAGGTAGAGGCTGAGCCACAGCACGACGATGCCGGCCGAGCGCGGCTGCACCAGCCACCGGTCCAGGCGCGCCCACAGGGCGCCGTCCGCGGATGACTGCGAGGTTCGTGCCTCGTCGGGCTCAGGGATATCCAGGCGCCGCAAGGAGTGCGGCGCGATTCGCGAAACAGACATGTGACGAATGTAAAGAGCTCGCCTGAAGGGAGCCTGAACTGGTCATTCAGTCGGCGTTCATGCGCTGCGCACCCGGGTTCGCCACCGCGCCAGGCGCAGGCGTGGCGCCGCCAGGCGGCCCAGCGGCCGGCTGACGCGGCGCTCCACCACGATCGACACCAGCGCCCCCAGCATCACGGCCGCCACGATGTCGGAGGGGAAATGCAGTCCCAGGAACATGCGGCTCCAGGCCACCACCGCCGCCACCAGCAGCGCCGCGCGCATCGGGGCGCGCGAGGGCAGGCACCAGAGCGAAAAGGCCACGGCGAACGCCCCCGCGGCATGCAGGCTGGGAAAACCGGGGCGCGCGCCCTGCGGCACCCATTGAATGCCGAGGCCATAGAACGCGGGCCGCGGAATGGGGGCCATGGTGCGAATCAGGTTGACCATGAGCCACACCACCAGCAGGCTCGCCAGCGCCGTGAAAAGCGCATGACGCCAGCGCCCGCCGACCAGGGCGCACACGCCGACGGCGAGCATCAGCAGGGCCGGCAGCACGTCGGAGGCGAACTCCGCGAAACGCAGGCTCCACCCGGGCACCGAGGCGCCCGCGTTGACGAGCCGGAACAGGGCGAAGTCAAGGTCCTGCATGGGCGGGGATGGCCGGCTTCAGCACGCGTGCACGGCCGCGCGTGAGCGCGACCTCGATGGCGAAACCGACCGCCCAGCAAACCCAGCCCGTCCACAGGGTGTGGCTCATGTAGTGAGCGCCGCGCAACTGTTGCGCCACCCCCAGCACGAGCCCCGCCACCACGGCCACGCCCAGCCAGACCGCCGCGGCACGCCCGGACACCCGGCGCAGCACGAAATACCCGCCCACGTAGGCGAAGGCCGCCGACGCATGGCCGGCCGGGAAGCAGCCGCCGGGGCCGCCGTCGTTGACGCCCCAGGACCAGTGCGACACATAGCGCGCCACGCCGCCGAACTCCTGCAAGTCCCAGGGGCAGCTGGTCCGGCTCAGGTTCTTGAGCAGGCTGACGGCGATCACCGAGGCCAGCACGGTCAGCGCCAATTGGGCGCGGGCGCCCATGGGCAGGCGTTTGAGGAAGCCGAGCGGCCAGCGGATGGCGGCGAACAGCCCGATCACGAGCACCCAGCTCAGGTCGCGCGCGCCTTCATGCATGACGTGGACCATGAAGGGGTTCGAACGCAAGGGAAAGCCCATGGCAGAGCCCGCCATGCGCGCCAGCCACAGGTCTCCACCGGTTGCGTCCCATGCCATCACTGCAGCGAGCGCGACGAGGGTCAGCACCCCCAGGCGAAAATTCGGGAAACGTGTCATGAACGAAGGCAAGACTGAAAAACAGTCGCGAGCCTACGTTTGCGGCATGAACCCAGCCTGAAGCGACCTGAACCGAATCTGACCGGGCAATCAGCCGCAACTCGGTGGCGCTAGACTCATTTCTTTCCTGGAAGGACATGGTGTGCGCATATTGCTTGTCGAAGATGACACCGCGTTGGCGGACGCCGTGTGCAGCTACCTGCTGGCCAAGGCCTTCGTGGTCGACGTGGCGCCCAGCCTGGCCGACGCGCGCGGCGCCCTGCTCTCGGTGCAGTACGCGGCGGTGCTGCTCGACCTGCACCTGGGCGACGGCGACGGCCTGTCGCTGCTGCCGCAGGTGCGCGCCCTGCCCGAACGCCCCATCGTCATCGTGCTGACCGCGCGCGACCAGGTGACCGACCGGATCCGTGGGCTTGACGCCGGTGCGGACGATTACCTCACCAAGCCCTACGACCCGGCCGAGTTGCTCGCGCGGCTGCGTGCGGTCGAGCGGCGGCGCAGCGCCAGCAGCTCGCCGGTGCTGAAGCTCGGCACGCTGGAGATCGACCTGGCGCACGACATGGTGCGCAAGGACGGCGCGCCGATCACGCTGACCCAGAAGGAATGGGCGCTGCTGCGCGTGATGGCCACGCGGCCCGAGCGCATCCACACGCGCGAGAACCTCGCGGACGCGCTCTACGGCTTCGGCGACGAGGCCGACAGCAACACGCTCGAGGTGTTCGTCAGCCGCTTGCGGCGCAAGCTCGGGCGCAGCCACATCCAGACGCTGCGCGGCCTGGGCTACCGGCTGTCCACCTCCGGGGACGACGACGAATGAGCATCCGATTGGCCGCGGGCGCGCGCGACTCGCTCGCCGGGCGCCTCACGCGCACGCTGATCCTGTGGGTCGGCGGCGTGTGGCTGCTGTGCGTGTTCGCGGTGGTCTGGTATGTGGACCGCGAGATCAACCACAACTTCGACAACGAGCTGGTCGAGGTGTCGCACCGCATGTTCGACATGGCGGTGCAGGAGCTCGACAAGCTGCAGCACGTGAGCGGCAACGGCGACAGCAAGGCCCCGCGCACCCCGCTGGTCGCGCCCAAGCAGCTGTTCTCGGAAGACGCGGTCATGTACCAGGTGGTCGATGTCCACGAGCACGTGCTGCTGCGCTCCGCCGAGGCGCCGGTGGACGCCTTCGACGTGCCGCTGGCCGCCGGCTTCGCCAACAACCAGGCCTGGCGCATCTACACCGTGCGCCACCCGGCGCTGGACCTGTACTTCCAGGTGGCCGATCCGCTGGACGAGCGGCGCCGCGCGCTCAACCGCACGCTGTTCGGCCTGATCATTCCGCTGGGGGCCGTGCTGCCGCTGCTCGCGCTGGTGCTGCGCAACGTGGCGCGCGCCGAACTGCGCGTGCTGCAGCAACTGGCCGGCGAGATCGAGAAGCGCAGCGGCGCCGACCTGCGCCCCATCACCCTGCCCGGCCTGCCACAGGAGCTGCGCTCGGTCGGCGACCACGTCAACCGGCTGCTGGAGCGGCTGTCGCAGTCGCTGGACGTCGAGCGTGCGCTCGCCGCCAACGCGGCGCACGAGCTGCGCACGCCGCTGGCAGCGGCGCGCCTGCGCCTGCAGACCGCGCTGGAGCACGACCTGCGGCGCAACGACGTGCAGGCCGCGCTCGACGCGCTGCAGCTGCTGAGCCACCGCGCCGAGAAACTGCTGCAGCTCTCGCGCGCCGAATCGGGTGCGTCGCTGACGCGCGCGCGGGTCGACCTGGTGCAGCTTGCGGGCACGGTGGCGCAGGAGTTCTGGCAGGACCCCAACGTCAGCGAACGCCTGGCACTGAAGGTGCCCGACAGCGCCGCCCCGATGGCGCTCGGCGACGTCGATGCGTTGGCCATCGCCCTGCGCAACCTGGTGGAGAACGCCCTGCGCTACGGCGGGGGCGGGCGCGTGGCGATCGAGGTGATGACGCCCTGCGCGCTGGCGGTGCGCGACTTTGGCGCGGGCGTGAACGTCGAGCAACTGCAAACGCTGCAAAAGCGCCACGTGCGCCACAGCTCGGACCGCGCAGGCTACGGGCTGGGCCTGTCGATCGTGGGCACCATCGTCGAGAAGCACCAGGCGAAGCTGCTGCTGTCGTCGCCGCCCGCGGGCGCCACGCAGGGCTTCGAGGCGCGCATCGTGTTGCAGCCGGCCTGAACTTCTTCAGCGCCCGGCGGCTTCCTTCCTGGGCACGTAGACGTACGAGTTGTCGAAGCCGAACTGGCCGGCGCCGGCCATGACCGACATCTTCTTCACCAGGTGCTGCTGCACCGCCTTGGGCAACGCGAAGTAGTTGCCGTTGGCGGTGGTCTTTCGCTCGCCGTCGTAGTGCCCCGTGATCGCATGGATCGTCGCCTTGCTGCCCTTGTGGAAGGTCACGATCTTGATGCGGCCCACGTAGTCGTCGTTGTCGATGTGATCTGCGCCGTCGGGGTTGTAGAAGCGGTACACCAGCACCGGGTCGACCAGCCCGTCGCCGTCGATGTCGGCGAGCTCGAAGAGCTTGGCGCGGAAATTGACGCCCGCCTCGTCCTTGCCCGCGAAGTCGCGTATCGACCATTCCTGCGTCAGCGTGTGATCGCCCTCGATGCGGTACAGCGAGGCCCGGATGGCCGAGGACAACTGCTCCTCGGGAAACGGCAGGTCCTGCTTCTCGCCGAGCAGCAAGGCGTGGCTGCCGGCCTTGTCGGTGTAGCAGTAGCGCTTGAACACGGGCAGTTCGAAGCCGGCTTTCTTCAACGCCTCGGCGCTCAGGAACGGCGCGTTGGCCGGGCATTCGCGGGCGGCGGCGCTTACGCCGGCCTGCGTCTGCGCATGGCTGCCGGGGGCCAGCAAGGCCAGGGACGCGAGCGCGAGGACCGTGAATTTCATCGGCGTTCGATGGCTTTTCTTCTACTCGCTCACCAGCGTGCGCAGCCAGTCGGGCAGCGCCAGCGCCTTCTGCTTCGGAAAATCGACCCAGATGGTGGTCGCGCCGCCGGCCGCGCAGATCACGTCGGGCGCCTCTTCGCGCGCCATGGTGCCCCAGCTCTCGAAGGTGGTGCGGCCCGGGTCGCTCACGTACATCTTCAGTAGCACCTTGCCGGGGTACTCGATCTGCCGGTAGAAGTTGCAGAAGGCGTTGACGATCACCATGCCCTCGCCGCCGGGCTCGGGTTCGAAGCCGATGGAATGCATCCAGTCGATGCGCGCGGTTTCGAGGTAGCGGAAGTAGGTGCCGTTGTTCAGGTGGCCCATGGCGTCCATGTCGCCCCAGCGGATGGGAATGGACATTTCGTACACGAGCTTCTTCTTTTCGGGAATTTCGATTCTCATCGGTGCGCCTTGATGGATGCGAGGATGCCCAGCACGAACAGCAGCGCCGCCACCCACTCGGTGGCCTGCGGCCAGCGGCCGTCCCAGACGAAGGAATAGAGCAATGCGAACAGCGTCTCGCTGACGATCAGCTGGCCGCACAGGCTCGCTGACAGCCGCTGGCTCGCGATGTTCCAGAGGATGGTCGCGAGCCACGACGAGCCGAACCCGCCCGCCAGCGCGATCCACACGAAAAGCGTGCCGTCGGGGCGCGACTGCAGCGTGGCCAGGTCGCTGCCCGCCACCAGCCACAGCAGCAAGGCGCCCAGGCCGGTGGCAATGCCCAGCCAGTTGGCCCAGTCGGTCGCGTTGAGTTCGGTGTGGCGCTGCAGCCAGGCGGCGTTGAGCAGGCCGTAGAGGGTCCAGCTCACCATCGCGCCCAGCGCGAGCGCAATGCCCCAGCCGAAACGCGCTCCCCCGCCGCCCGTGCCGTGCTGCGCGGCCCACGCGCCCCAGATCATCAGAGCGATGCCCGCGCCCGTGAGCAGCAGCCCCGGCAGCAGTGCGCGCATGCGCAGCCCTGCGGGCCGGCCGAGCAGCATCATCCAGACGGGAATCGTGCCGATGATCAGGCTGGGCACCTCGGTGCCCGCGGCCTCGATGCCGAAGGCCAGCAGCAGGTAGTAGCCGCTGAAGCCCAGCACGCTCAGGCCCAACGCCGCCAGCGCCTGCCGGCCGCTCGGCCACCGCACGGCGGCAGGCCGTGCGAACACCGCGAGCCCCGAGATGGCACCGAACACCAGGAAGCGCGACGCGGTGATGTCGACCATGCCGAAGTGGCCCACCATGCGCGGCGCCACGAACACCAGCCCCCACAGCGCTCCCGCCGCCAGGCCGGCGGCAACGCCGATCCAGGCCCGCGGGCTCAGAGTGCGAACCCGTCGTCGGCCGCGATGACGGCGCCGTTCACGAAATGGCTCTGGCCGCTGGCCAGCAGCACGATCAGGCCGTCCAGGTCCTCCGGCTTGCCCACGCGCTTGCGCGGCAGCATGCCGACCAGCTTGGCGCCGGCTTCGGTAGACCAGTGTTCTTCATTGAGCTCGGTCGCGATGTAGCCCGGGCACAGCGCGTTCACGTTGATGCCAAAGCGGCCCCACTCGAGCGCCATGGCCTTGGTCATCTGCACCACCGCGGCCTTGCTCATGCAGTAGGTGCCGATCTGCGGCATGACCTTGAGCGCCGCCGAAGAGGCGATGTTGATGATGCGCCCGCCGACGTAGGTGCCCGGCGCCTTGCCCCTGGCGCGCGCCAGCATGCGCTTGCCGACTTCCTGCGCGACGAAGAAGGAGCCCTTCACGTTGGTGTCGAAGATGTAGTCGTAGTCGTCGGGGGTCACGTCCTCCAGGCGTTGCGTGGTGCTCACGCCCGAGTTGTTGACCAGCACGTCGATGGGGCCGACCTCGGTCTCGGCGCGCGCCACGGCGGCCTTGATGCTGCCGAATTCGGTGACGTCGAGGTCGACCACGTGGGCGTCCCCGCCCTCGCCTTCGATGCGCGCGCGCAGCTCCTTGAGCTTGTCGACGCGCCGGCTGGCCAGCACCACCGCGGCGCCGGCGCGTGCCAGCGTTTTCGCGAACTGGGCGCCAAGCCCGCTGGAAGCGCCGGTGACGAAGGCCACGCGGCCGGAAAGATCGATGCTGTAGGCCATGAACTTGAATCCTGTGGAGTCGCGCAGGTGACGTAAAAGGCGCGCCCATGGATGACAGGGGCCGCGCATGGACGCCGCATAAAATGCCCCCGCAAACCCGGCAAGCATGCCCCGCGCCTCGAAAAATCATTATCGACCCAACCCACATGACGCACGACGAAATCCTCGCCCAGTTCGGCCCTCGGGAAGCCATGGAATACGACGTGGTCGTGGTCGGCGGCGGCCCGGCCGGCCTCTCGACCGCGATCCGGCTCAAGCAGCTCGCCGCACAGCAGGAGAAAGAAATTTCGGTCGTGGTGCTCGAGAAGGGTTCCGAGCCCGGCGCGCACATCCTGTCGGGCGCCATCATGGACCCGCGCGCCCTGAACGAACTGCTGCCCGACTGGAAGGAACTCGGCGCGCCGCTGAACCAGCCGGTGACCGACGACGCCATGGTGTTCCTGGGTGAAAAGGGCAGCCTGCGCACGCCCAACGCCTTCCTGCCGGCGTGCTTCCAGAACCACGGCAACTACATCATCAGCCTGGGTGCCTTCACCAAGTGGCTGGCGCAGCAGGCCGAGAACCTCGGCGTTGAAATCTTCCCGGGCTTCCCGGCGGCCGAGGTGCTCTACAACGAGAACGGTTCGGTGCGCGGCGTGGCCACCGGCAACATGGGCGTGGGCAAGGACGGCGAGCCGACCGAGAACTTCCAGCTCGGCATGGAATTGCTCGGCAAGTACACGGTGTTCGCCGAAGGCGCGCGCGGTCACCTGGGCCGCCAGCTCATTGCCAGGTTCAAGCTCGACGAGGGCAAGGACCCGCAGACCTATGGCCTGGGCGTGAAGGAGGTGTGGGAAATCGACCCGAAGCGCCACCAGCCCGGCTTCGTGCTGCACACGGCCGGCTGGCCGATGAAGAGCGACACCTACGGCGGCGCGTTCCTGTACCACATGGAGGACAACAAGGTCACCATGGGCTTCATCACGGGCCTGGACTACAGCAACCCCTACCTGAGCCCGTTCGAGGAAATGCAGCGCTGGAAGCTGCACCCCAACATCCGCTGGTACCTGGAAGGCGACGAGGCCAAGGGCATCAAGCCGGCCAAGCGCATCGGCTACGGCGCGCGCGCCATCACGGCCGGCGGCCTGCAGTCGCTGCCCAAGACCGTGTTCCCCGGCGGCGCACTGGTCGGCTGCGAGGCCGGCTACCTGAACGTGAGCCGCATCAAGGGCAGCCACGCCGCCATCAAGACCGGCATGCTCGCCGCCGAAGCCGCTTTCGACGCGGTGCAGGCCGGGCGCCAGCACGACGAGCTCACGGCCTACCCCGAGGCGTTCGAGAAGAGCTGGCTGCACGCCGAGCTGAAGAAGGCGCGCAACTTCAAGGCATGGTTCAAGAAGGGTCTGGGCGTGGCCACCCTCATGAACGGCATCGAGCAATGGCTGCTGAAGGGCAACATTCCCTGGACGCTGCGCCGCACCAAGCCCGACCACCTGTACCTGAAGCCCGCGGCCGAGTGCAAGCCCATCGTCTACCCGAAGCCGGACGGCAAGCTCACCTTCGACCGGCTCTCCAGCGTGTTCATCAGCAACACGAACCATGAAGAGCAACAACCGGCCCACCTGACGCTCAAGGATGCGACGGTGCCGGTCAACATCAACCTGGCCAAGTTCGCGGGCCCCGAAAGCCGCTACTGCCCGGCGGGCGTGTACGAGTTCGTGGGCACCGAAGACGGCAAGCAGCGCCTGCAGATCAACGCGCAGAACTGCGTGCACTGCAAGACCTGCGACATCAAGGACCCGACGCAGAACATCGTGTGGGTCACGCCTGAAGGGGGCGGCGGCCCGAACTACGTGGGGATGTAAGCGCACCCCGCATGTTGTCCGAAGCCCTCCACGGAGGGCTTCTTGCATGGCGGGCGGGGTGCGTGCAACACCTCAGGCGAGGTACGCAGCCACCTCGTCAGGCGTCAGGAAGCGCACGAGCGACACGTGGGCCTTCTGCTCCGAATGGAGCACGCCGTTGAACCCGTTCCAGCTGCGCGCGGGTTTGTCCTCGGTTTCGACGGCAACGAGCACCAGCTTGCCCTGCCTGCGGGCGTTTTCGCGCAACGTGCCCTCGCCCCAGGACCAGGCCATGCCGTCCACCAGGTCGCCGTTGGAGAACGCCGTGGCCTGCAGCCACAGGTACTCGGCGGCGTCGCTGTCGCGCGGATCGTCTTCGTCGTCGGCCGCCGGCCGCTCGGCGAAGGACTGGCGGATGCCCAGCGTCGTTGCATGTTCGCGCATCAGGTCCTGCAACAGCGAGAACGCGTGGAAGTTGTTGTTGATGCCGTGGGCCTTCACGACCATGCCGGCGCGCGAAGTGGGCAACAGCACCACCAGCTCATCTTCGTAGGCCAGTTGGGCAGCGCCGCGCAGGAAATGCAATTGCTCGAAAGGCAGCGCGTCGTTGGCGTACATGTCTTCGATGTGGGACATCAGCGCACCGTCCGCGAGCAGCGCGCGGTGGTTGTGCACATTGCGCACGACCATCGCCATCAGCGGCAGCACCAGCAGGTCGACCGCAGCCTGGCGCGCGCCAACTTGGAAGCGCTCCTGGGGTGCCAGCGCATCCAACGCGGCATTGGCCGCCTGCCAGGCGGCGAGCGCTTCCAGCTCTTCCGGCTCTTCCTCGTCCTGCGCTTCATCGGCTTCGACTTCGTGCGGCGCCATCGCGCAATACGGCGCCAGGGACGCAAGCAGCCGGCCCATCAACCCCTGCGCCGCATCGAAGAGCAGGCGCGGGTCCGCTCCGTTCTCCACGAGCGCGCCGCACAACAGCGCGAGCAACGCAGCGCGGTGCGGATGAAGGACGGGCAGCAAGCCCGCGCTGGCCCGCAGCACGTCGTCCTTGTCCGGGTCCTCCAGGGTGTCGAAGTAGAACGACCGCACGTCCTCGCGCTCGAAGAAGGTCGCCTGCGTGTCCAGGTCGGCGTCGTGCAGAACGGGCTGTTGCAGGGTGGCGAGCAAATCGGGTGGCAGTGCTTTCATGCGCGAATTGTGCTGCGCCTCTTTTGCACTTCGAGGCGCTATCCTTGTTCGACACAAGGAGACAAGACAACCATGCACATCGTCATCACCGGCGGCGCCGGCTTCCTGGGCGCCCGCCTCGCCCGCACCCTGCTCAAGCAAGGCCAGCTCTCGCTCGCGGGCGCGCCCCCTCGGACCATCGAGCGCATCACCCTGGTGGACCGCGCCCCGCCACCCGCCGACCTCGCGGCCGACCCGCGCATCGCCGCCGTCGCCGGCGACCTCAACGCGCAACTGGCCGCCGATGCAGACACCGCAATCTGGCGCGAGGCCGACGCCATCTTCCACCTGGCCGCGGCGGTCAGCGGCGAATGCGAGGCCGACTTCGACCTGGGCATGCGCAGCAACTTCGCGGCCACGCACGCCCTGCTCGAAAAAGCACGCGCGCTCGGCACGAAGCCGGTGCTGGTGTTCGCCAGCTCGCTCGCCGTGTTCGGCGACTCGCCCGAGCAGCCGCTGCCCCCGGTCATCGAAGACCACACGCTGCCCACGCCGCAGACCAGCTACGGCATCCAGAAGTTCATCGGCGAGCAGTTGGTGGCCGACTTCACCCGCAAGGGCTTCGTGCGCGGGCGCAGCGTGCGGCTCATGACGGTGAGCGTGCGCCCGGGCAAGCCCAACGGCGCGGCCTCGGGGTTCTTCAGCGGCATGATCCGCGAGCCGCTGGCCGGCCTGCCGGCCGCCTGCCCGGTGCCCGACGCCACGCCGGTCGCCATTGCGTCGCCCGCGCGCACCATCGAGGGCATCGTCCGCGCCGCCGAGGCGACCGACGCGCAATGGGGCCCGCGCACCGCTCTCAACCTGCCCTCGCTCGCCACCACCGTGGGCGAAATGGCCGCGGCGCTGGAGCGCGTGGCCGGCAAGGCAGCCACCGCGCTGCTCGACCGGACGCCCGACCCCGCCATCCAGCGCATCGTGAAGACCTGGCCCGGCCACATCGAAACCGCACGCGCCCGGGCGCTGGGGCTCAGGCCGGACCCGAGCTTCGAGGCGGTCATTCGCGATTACGTCCGTGAAAATCCCGACGCGGTAAAGCTCCCGGGTGTTGCATAGTCCGGTGCGCCTGACACGTTCCTGACCAAACTCCCGGAGACAACATGAAATTCGGCCCCATTGCCGCCGCCTGCCTTTCGCTCGCCCTGAGCTCGGTCGCCTTTGCACAGACGACCATGAAGATCAGCATCTCGGTCGCGCAGAACTCGCATCAGGGCGTGGCCATCGACACCTTCGCCAAGGAAGTCGAGAAGCGCACGGGAGGCCGCTACAAGGTGCAAACCTTCTACAACGGCGCGCTCGGCGGCGAGCGCGAGTCGATCGAGGCGGTGCAGTTGGGCACGCAGGAGCTCGCGTTCTCCTCGACCGGCCCGGTGCCCAACTTCGTGCCCGAGACGAAGATCCTCGACGTGCCTTTTCTCTTCCGCGACAAGACCCATGCGCGCGCCGTGCTCGACGGCCCGATCGGGCAGGACCTGCTGACCAAGTTCGATGCCAAGGGCTTCAAGGCACTGGCGTGGGCCGAAAACGGCTTTCGCCACATGACCAACAGCAAGCGTGACGTGAAGGCGCCCGAAGACCTCAAGGGACTGAAGATGCGCACCATGGAAAACCCGGTGCACATCGCGGCCTACAAGGGCTTCGGGATCATCACCACGCCCATGGCCTTCCCGGAAGTGTTCACCGCGCTGCAGCAGGGCACGGTCGACGGCCAGGAAAACCCGCTTCCCGTCATCATCTCGGCCAAGTTCGACCAGGTGCAAAAGCACCTGTCGCTCACGGGCCACGTCTACTCGCCCTGCATCTTCCTGATGAACAAGGCGAGCTTCGACAAGCTCTCCGCGGCCGACAAGCAGGCCTTCCTGGACGCCGCCAAGGAAGGCACCAAGGCCAACCGCGCGCGTGTCGACGAAGACGACGCCAAGGGCGTGGCCGACCTGCGCGCCAAGGGCATGACCGTGATCGACAACGTCGACAAGGCCAAGTTCGTCGCCGCGCTCGCGCCGGTGAACGCCCAGTTCGAGAAGGACTTCGGCAAGGCCAATCTCGACAAGATCCGCGACTACAAGTGAAAGAAAAATTCTTGGGCATCGAGCGCTGGACCACCGGCTTCTCGATGCTGATGGCCTGCGCGATGCTGGTGGTTGCGTCGGCCCTGGGCGTGTTCCAGATCGTCACCCGCTTCGTGCTGGAGCAGCCGGCCGAGTGGAGCGAGATCCTGATCCGCGTGAGCCTCATCTGGATGGTGTTCATGGGCATCCCGATGGCGTTCCGCCAGGGCGCGATGGTGAGCGTGGACGTTCTGTACCGCTGGAGCCCGCCGCGCATGCGCCGCGTGCTCGACGCGGTGGTGAGCATTGCCGCGCTGGTGCTGATGCTCATCGTGCTGTGGTGGGGCTGGGACTACGCGATGCGCGGGCGTGTGCAGTCGATGGCCGGCCTCG
The DNA here is from genome assembly GCF_979254005.1 of Variovorax sp. AC103. NCBI lineage: Bacteria > Pseudomonadati > Pseudomonadota > Betaproteobacteria > Burkholderiales > Comamonadaceae > Variovorax > Variovorax sp. AC103. Next base: position 295,940 of record NZ_CEEDFC010000005.1, read on the forward strand.
AAAGCCTGTCGATGATTTGGTCGTACCTGGCGTTGCCGGTCGGCTCGGTGTTCTGCCTGTTCGGCATCGTGGGTAATTTTCTCGACCCCAAGCGGCTCGAACTGGAGACTGCGCAATGAGCGCCGCGCCGGGCCGCTCCCAGCGAGCGAACGGCTCCCTCGGGGGGCAGCGAGCACACGAAGTGCCGGGCGTAGGGGCTGCATCATGAGCGTCGTGATGGTTGCGACGATGGTGCTGTGCTTTGCACTGTCGATCTCGGTGGCGGTGTCCATCGGGCTGGCGTCGATCCTGGGCATCCAGGTGGCGAACGCCAACATGCTGATCTCCGTGAAGGAGATGTTCAACGCGATCAACAAGTTTCCGCTGGCGGCCATTCCGTTCTTCATCCTGGCGGGCAACCTGATGGAAACCGGCGGCATCTCGCGCCGGCTGGTGGAGTTCGCCAAGAGCATCGTGGGCGGCGTGCAGGGCGGCCTGCCGATGACCTGCGTGCTCACCTGCATGATCTTCGCGGCGGTGTCGGGCTCCTCGGTGGCGACCACCTTCGCGATCGGCGCCATCCTGATTCCAGCGCTCATCAAGCACGGCTATCCCACGTCGTACGCGGCGGCGCTGCAGGCCACCAGCGCGGAGCTCGGCGTGATCATTCCGCCGTCGATCCCGATGATCCTCTACGGCGTGAGCGCCGAGGTGTCCATCGGCGAGCTGTTCATCGCGGGCTTCGGCCCCGGCATCCTGATCAGCCTGGCGTTGATGCTGTTCGTGTGGATCTACTGCAAGTGGAAGGGCTGGGGCAAGAACGACGGCGAAGGCCGCATGCCGTTCGGCCGCGCACTGTGGCAGGCCGGCTGGGCGCTGCTGATGCCGGTGATCATCCTCGGCGGCATCTACGGCGGCATCTTCACGCCGACCGAGGCCTCCGCGGTGGCGGTGTTCTACGCCCTGGTGGTGGGCATGGTGATCTACCGCGAGATCAAGCTGAAGGACCTGTACGCCATCTTGCGCAAGTCGGTGATGTCGTCGGCCGTGATCATGTTCATCATCGCCAACGCGGGGCTGTTCGCATTCCTCATTACCCGTGCGGGCGTTCCTGACGCCATCGGCCACTGGCTGCAGGAGGTGCTGAAGTCGCCGGCGATGTTCCTGCTGGGCGTGAACGCAGCGCTGTTCGTGATCGGCATGTTCATCGAAACAAGCGCGGCGATCATCGTGCTCGCCCCGATCCTGGCGCCGGTGGCGGTGCACTTCGGCATCGACCCGGTGCACTTCGGGCTGATCATGGTCGTGAACCTGGCCCTGGGCATGATCACGCCGCCCTTCGGCGTGAACCTGTTCGCGGCCTGCACCGTGGCGCGCATCTCGCTGGACCGCATCGTGAAACACCTGGTGCCTTTCGTGCTGGTGATCCTGGCCTGCCTGATGGTGATCACCTACGTGCCGTGGGTCTCGCTGGCGCTGCGCGACCTGGCCTATTCCAAGTAGGTTCGGCGCAGGTACGCGCTGGGCGGCACGCCCAGCGCGCGCCGGAACATCGCGGTGAAGGCGCTCGGGCTCTCGTAGCCATGCGCCAGCGCCACTTCAAGAATCGAAGCGCCCGCGGCCAGCTTCGGCAGGCTCAGCAGCAGCCTCGCCTGCCGGCACCAGGCGCCGAAGTTCATGCCCGTCTCGCGCTGGAACAGGCGCGCCAGCGTGCGGCTGTTCATGTGCAGGCGCAGCGCCCAGTCGTCCAGCGACGCGGGCAGCGACGGGTCGCGCACGAGCGCCTCGCACAGCGCAGCCAGGCGAACGTGGCGGGGCATGGGCACATGCAGCGACAGGGCTGGCGCGGCCTCGATCTCGTCGAGGATCAGCTCCATCACCCGTTCGTCGCGCCCGCCCGGCGCATAGTCCAGCGGAAGCGACGCGGCGGCGACGATCAGCGCCCGCAGCAACTCGCCGACACGGATCACGCGGCATTCGCCGCCCAGGTCGGCGCGCGTGCCGGGCTCGACGAAGACGGTGCGCATCTTCACCTCGCCCGCCATGCGGATTTGGTGCGCCATGCCGGCCGGCACCCACACGCCGCGCCCCGGCGGTACCACCCAGCTGCCCGCCACGGCGCTGACGAGCATCACGCCTGAAATCGCATGGATCAGCTGCCCGCGCCGGTGCGTGTGCAGCGGAATGAAAGCGTCGCCGTCGGTGTCGGTCGCCAGCACGGCCATCGGGCGCGGGGTCGACTCGCCTTGTTCGGGCCTCAGGTCCAGTTTGTCCATTTCTCGACGATAGATGCTGATTCGTAGCGAGAACATCTTCGCGCGGCTTTTTACGATGGCTTTTATCAATGGACATCCAGAAAGCGATCGAATGAACAAGCGCCGCCTCGGCCTGCTCACCGGCACCCATGCCGTCAATGACCTCTACCAGGGCCTGGTGCCGGCCCTGCTGCCTTTCATGGTGCTGGAGCGCGGCTACAGCTACACGGCCGTGAGCGGGCTGATGCTCGCGGCGACCGGCCTGTCGAGCGTGGTGCAGCCGCTGTTCGGCCTGTACGCCGACCGCCACCCGCGCAGTTGGCTGGTGCCCACGGGCTTCCTGGTGGCCGCGCTCGGCGTGGTGCTGGCGGGCATCAGCCAGAGCTACCTGCTGACCTGGATCGCCATCGCGCTGTGCGGGCTGGGCATTGCGGCCTACCACCCGCCGGCCACGGTGGCGGCACGTGCGGCCGGCGGGGCCTCGCAGAAAGCGATGAGCGTGTTCTCCGTCGGCGGCACCATCGGCGCCTCCTTTCCGCCGGTGCTCGCGGCCACGGTGGTCGGTGGTGGAGGCCTGTCGCGCAGCTACCTGCTGGGGGTGCCGGCGCTGGCGATGGGCGTGGTGTGGCTGCTGGCGAATGCGGGGCGCGGCGCTGCGTCCGCCGCCACGGCGGCCGCCGCCCGCAAGGCCGCCGGCGAGGTGCTCAAGCCCCACAACGACTGGCGCGCCTTCGGGCTGCTGGTGGCGACCATCGTGGGCTGGTCGATCCCGTACGTCACGGTGCTGTCGATGCTGTCGCTGCGCATCACGCGCGACCTGCACGGCACGGCCTTCCAGGGCGCGGCGGCGCTCACCGGCTTCACCGCCGCCGGCGCGGTGGGCGTGCTGCTCGGCGGCTGGCTCGGCGACCGCATCGGGCGCATGGGCACCATCCGCAGCGGCTACCTGCTCGCCCTGCCGTCGCTCGCCGGCCTGGTGCTCGCAACGACCCCCGGCTGGGCGCTGGCCTGCACCGCGCTGCTCGGCATGAGCATGTTCCTGCCCTTCGCCGCGCAGGTGACGCTGGCGCAGGACTACCTGCCGCGCAACCCGGCCACGGCCAGCGGCATCACGCTGGGGCTGGCGCTGTCGGTGGGCGGCCTGGTGTCGCCGCTTTTCGGGATGCTGTCGGACGCGCGCGGCCTGGGCGTGACGTTCACCGCGGTGCTGTGCGTGCTGGGCGCGGCGACGGTGCTGGCGCTGCGGTTGCGCAACAGGGCGATGCCGGCGGTGCCGGCGGGGGCGCAGCGCGCTGCGACCTGAGCGCCACCGTCGCCCATGGCCGTCGAATGTCGCATTGCGCGCCTTATGCTCGATTCAGCGAGCATCGAGCGGCAGCCCGACCTGGCGGGGTGATCCAGCAGCGGGAGGTGTCGTTCGAGCGCTACCGTTTCGGCCGATGATCGGGACCGACAAACGACAAGGAGGAGACTTCGCCATGCACCGATCACTGAGTTGCCTCCTCGGCGGCACGCTGCTGGCCATGGCCGCCTTCGGCGCCACGCCGGCGGCGACAGGGCCGCAGCCCGCACCGACCCCGGCGAACCCGGCCGCTGCCATCGCCGAGATCGAGACCGCCGTGCGCAACTGGGCCGCAGCCTGGTCCGCGCGCGACGTGGCGCGCTACCTGGCCACCTATGCGCCCGACTTCACGCCGCCCCGCGGCCAGGACCGCAAGGCCTGGGAAGCCGACCGCCGCACGCGCATCGCCGACAAGGCCACCATCCGCGTGGACATCGACAACCTCGTCATCAGCGTCACCGGGCAAGCCGCCAGCGCAAGCTTTCAGCAGACCTACACCGCCGACAAGCTGCGCGAAAAAAGCCGCAAGACGCTGGAACTGCAACGCGTGGGCAACCAGTGGCTCATCCGCAAGGAAATCGCGGGCGGATGACGCCGCCAAAGACCGTTGCCCGTGCAAACCAAACGGTTCATGAAGATGTCACCGCTTGCAACGATGCTGCAGCCCTCGACTCCCGAAAGCTGTGGCTGCCATGTTCCCCACCAAGACCGACAAGGCCCGCGATGAACTCCAGGGCGGCCAGCGCACGCTCAGCCAGCGGGAGCGCGCGCTGTTGCTCATGGCCGACGGCCGCCGCTCGCTGACCGACTTCAGCCCGCTGTTCAGCACCCGCGACGAGGCCGAGCAGGCGCTCCAGGCGCTGGTGCAGCGGGGCTACCTGCAAGACCCGCAGGCCGCCGCGGCTGCGGCTGCGCAGGCGGCACAGGCCTTGACCGTGCCCGCCGCCGACACGATCCAGGTCAGCACCTCGGCCGACAGCTTCGACGGCAAGCGCTCGCTGGCCACCACGCGCATGTTCCTGTTCGACATCTGCGAGCGCATGTTCGTGCGCCGCGACCCCAAGTTCGCGCTGCAGATGCGCGACGCCCTGCGCGAGGCGCGCGACCGCGAGGCCATGATGACCATCGCCGCGCTGATGCTCAGCGAAATCGAGAAAGCCGCGGGCCCGGAGCGCGCCGAATCGCTGCGCGAACGCATCGACCGGCTGCTGCCGCCGGCTGAAATCGTTCACTGAAGCGAAAGCCCTGCGCACCGCGATCCACTACACTCGCCCGGGTCAGGAGAGAGCCCCGCGCGACGGGGCCGCCGAAGGCGCAGGGGTTTCCCGAACGCTCAGGCAAAAGGACTGACAAGGCGCCGGTACACACCGGCGTTTCCTTGCTGGAGAGAGGCCGCCGTACCGGAAACGATGCAGCGGCCCACCGAAGGAGCAAACCCCGATCGTGGGGCGAATCTCTCAGGTAAAGCGGACAGCAGGGGTGGCCCATGGCTTGCGTCATGGATTTCGTCTGCCCCTTTGGAGTGCCCCATGGCCTCTTCCGCTGCCTCCGCTGCTTCCGCCCCCGACACTGCGCTTCTCAAGACGCCGCTGTACGACCTCCACGTGGAGCTCGGCGCCCGCATGGTGCCCTTTGCCGGCTACTCGATGCCGGTGCAGTACCCCGCCGGCCTGATGGCCGAACACAGGCACACACGCGACGCGGCCGGCCTGTTCGACATTTCCCACATGGGCCAGCTGCGCCTGGTCGGCCCCGACGCCGCAGCGGCTTTCGAGACCCTGATGCCCGTCGACGTGATCGACCTGCCCGCCGGCAAGCAGCGCTACGGCCTGCTGCTGAACGACGAGGGCGGCATCCTGGACGACCTGATGTTCTTCAACGAAGGCAACGGCTCGCTCTTCGTGATCGTCAACGGCGCCTGCAAGGTGGCCGACATCGCGCACATCCAGCGGAAGATCGGCGCGCGCTGCGAGGTGCAGCCCCTGCCCGACCACGCCCTGCTCGCGCTGCAGGGCCCGCAGGCAGCGGCCACGCTGGCGCGGCTGTCGCCCGGCATCGAGCGCTTCGTGTTCATGACCGGCGGCGCGGTGCAGATCGGCGGCATTCCGGCCTTCGTCACCCGCAGCGGCTACACCGGCGAAGACGGTTTCGAGATCTCGGCGGCGGCCAAGGACGCCGAGGCGCTGGCCCGGCTGCTGCTGGCCCAGCCCGAGGTCAAGCCCGTCGGCCTCGGCGCGCGCAATTCGCTGCGGCTCGAAGCCGGCCTGTGCCTGTACGGCAACGACATCGACACCACGACCACGCCGGTCGAAGCCTCGCTCAACTGGGCTATGCAGAAGGTGCGCCGCGCCGGGGGCGCGCGCGAAGGCGGCTTTCCGGGCGCCACGAAGATCCTGGCCCAGCTCGCCGCGGCCACCCCGGGAGCCGCCGGCCACACCGACCACGACACGCTCAAGCGCAAGCGCGTCGGCCTCGTGGCGCTCGAACGCATTCCGGTGCGCGACGGCACGGTGCTGCAGTCCTTCGAGGGCCACGACATCGGCGTCGTCACCAGCGGCCTGCTCGGCCCCACGGCCGACCGCTGCGTGGCCATGGGCTACGTGGCCACCGCTTTCGCGGAGCCGGGCACGCGCCTGCAGGCCATCGTGCGCGGCAAGCCGGTGCCCATGGAAGTCTCGACCCTGCCTTTCGTGCCGACGCGCTATTTCCGCGGCTAGGCTCTGCACCCCCGAATCATTTTTTCCACGAGGAGTTTTTCCATGAGCATCAAGTACACCAAGGACCACGAATGGGTGTCGGCCGAAGGCGGCGCAGCCACCGTCGGCATCACCGTACACGCGCAGGACGCGCTGGGCGACGTGGTGTTCGTCGACCTGCCTGAAGTCGGCAAGACCTTTGCTCAGGGCGAAGTCGCCGGCGTCGTCGAATCGGTCAAGGCCGCGGCCGACGTGTTCATGCCCGTGTCGGGCGAGATCGTCGAAGTGAACGAAGCGCTGCGCGCCGACCCCTCGCTGGCCAACAGCGACCCGCTGGCCAGCGGCTGGTTCTTCAAGGTCAAGCTGAGCGAACCCTCACAACTCGACGCCCTGCTGGACGCCGCCAGCTACGACAAATTCGCGGCCGAATCCTAGAAATGTTCGCCCCTCGGCTTGCCACTTCGTGTGCTTCGCCAGCCCCCATGGGGAAGGCGCGGCCCGCCTTGGGGCGGCCCGGCGGCGACCGCTGAGTCTTTCTTCTTTTTTTAGCCGATCCATCACGCCATGCCGATTCCCGCCCTTCCCTCTTTGCAAGAACTAGAGAACGCCGAAGAATTTCTCGCCCGCCACATCGGCATCGATGCGGCGGACGAGGCGCGCATGTTGCCGGTGATCGGCTCGGCCACACGCGCGGAGCTCATCGACGGCATCGTGCCGGCGGCCATCCGTCGCGCCAAGCCGATGCGGCTGCCCGCGCCGGTGACCGAGGCCGACGCGCTGGCCGAGCTGAAGGCGCTGGCGTCGAAGAACAAGGTGTTCAGGAGCTTCATCGGCCAGGGCTACTACGGAACGCACACGCCGGGCGTGATCCTGCGCAACGTGCTCGAGAACCCTGCCTGGTACACGGCCTACACGCCCTACCAGGCCGAGATTTCGCAGGGCCGCATGGAAGCCCTGCTCAACTTCCAGACGATGGTGTGCGACCTCACGGGCATGGCCATCGCCAACGCGTCGATGCTCGACGAAGCCACGGCCGCGGCCGAGGCCATGACGCTGGCCAAGCGCAGCGTCAAGAGCAAGAGCAACGTGTTCCTGGTGTCGGGCGACTGCCACCCGCAGACCATCGAGGTCATCAGGACGCGCGCCGCGCCGCTGGGCATCGAGGTCAAGGTGAGCAGCGTGTCGGAAACGCTGCCGCTGCTGATGGTGAGCGGCGAGTTCTTCGGCGTGCTCGCGCAGTACCCCGCCACCACCGGCCACGTGCACGACCTGCGCCCGCTCGCGGGCCATGCGCACCAGTGCGACGCCGCCCTCATCGTCGCGGCCGACCTGCTGGCGCTCACGCTGCTGGTCGCCCCCGGCGAGTTCGACGCCGACATCGTCTGCGGCACCACGCAGCGCTTCGGCATGCCGCTGTGCAACGGCGGCCCGCACGCCGCTTACCTGGCCTGCCGCGATTCGTTCAAGCGCTCGCTGCCGGGCCGCCTGGTGGGCGTGAGCGTCGACACGCACGGCCAGCCCGCCTACCGCCTGGCGCTGCAAACGCGCGAGCAGCACATCCGCCGCGAGAAGGCCACCTCCAACATCTGTACCGCGCAGGTGCTGCCGGCCGTGGTGGCGAGCATGTACGCCGTGTACCACGGGCCCGACGGCCTCACGCGCATCGCGCAGCGCGTGGCGGCGCTCACGGCCATCCTGTCCAAGGGCCTGTCGCAGATGGGCCGCGAGCCGGTCAACGGCACCGCCTTCGATTCGCTCACCGTGAGCACCGGTGACGACACGCAGGCCATCCTGGAGCGCGCGCAGGCCGGCGGCGTCAACCTGCGCCAGCGCCTGCAACACCACCTGGGCATCTCGCTGGACGAGACCACCACGCGCGCCGACGTCGAGACGCTGTGGGCACTGTTTGTGCCCGCCGGCACCGCCATGCCGCGCTTCGACGACCTGGCCGCCAGCGCCACGCCGCTGATCCCCGAGGACCTGCGCCGCACCAGCGCCTTCCTCACGCATCCGGTGTTCAACACCCACAAGAGCGAAACCTCGATGCTGCGCTACATCCGCAGCCTGTCCGACAAGGACCTGGCGCTCGACCGCAGCATGATCCCGCTGGGCAGCTGCACCATGAAGCTCAACGCGACCAGCGAGATGATTCCGATCACCTGGCCCGAGTTCGCGAACATCCATCCTTTCGCGCCGGCCGACCAGCTGCAGGGCTACGCCCAGCTCGACGCACAACTGCGCGCCTGGCTGTGCGAGGCCACCGGCTACGCAGGCATCAGCCTGCAGCCCAACGCGGGCTCGCAGGGCGAGTACGCGGGACTGCTGGCCATCAAGGGCTTTCATGAAGCCAAGGGCCAGGGCCATCGCAACATCTGCCTGATTCCGTCTTCCGCCCACGGCACCAATCCGGCCAGTGCGCAGATGGTCGGCATGCAGGTGGTGGTGACGGCCTGCGACGCGCAGGGCAACGTCGACATGGACGACCTGAAGCGCGCCTGCGAGAAGCACAGCGACCACCTGGCCGCGGTGATGATCACCTACCCCAGCACGCATGGCGTGTTCGAGACGCGCGTGAAGGAACTCTGCGAGCTGGTGCACGCGCACGGCGGCCGCGTGTACGTGGACGGCGCCAACATGAACGCGCTGGTCGGGGTGGCCGCGCCGGGCGAGTTCGGCGGCGACGTGAGCCACCTGAACCTGCACAAGACCTTCTGCATTCCGCACGGCGGTGGCGGCCCGGGCGTGGGCCCGGTGTGCGTGGTCGAAGACCTGGTGCCATACCTGCCGGGCCATGCGACCGCAGGTGTGGCTTCGCAAGGCGTGGGGGCCGTGTCCGCCGCGCCGCTGGGCAATGCGGCCGTGCTGCCGATCAGCTGGATGTACTGCCGCATGATGGGCGCCAAGGGCCTGCAGGCCGCGACCGAAACGGCCATCCTCAGCGCCAACTACATCAGCGCGCGGCTGAAGGACCACTACCCGACGCTGTACGCGAGCCCCAACGGGCACGTCGCGCACGAGTGCATCCTCGACCTGCGCCCGCTGAAGGACACCAGCGGCGTCACCGCGGAAGACGTGGCCAAGCGCCTGATCGACTACGGCTTCCACGCGCCCACGCTGAGCTTCCCGGTGCCGGGCACGCTGATGGTCGAGCCAACGGAAAGCGAGCCGCTGGTCGAGCTCGACCGTTTCATCGACGCGATGATCGCCATCCGCGGCGAGATCCGCCGCATCGAGGAAGGCGTGTGGCCGAAGGAAGACAACCCGCTCAAGCACGCACCGCACACCGCGGCCAGCCTGCTGGGCACGGAATGGGCCCACCCGTACTCGCGCGAACTCGGCGCGTTCCCGCTGGCCGAACTCAAGAACGCGAAGTACTGGCCACCCATCGGTCGTGTGGACAACGTGTACGGCGACCGCAACCTGTTCTGCAGCTGCGTGCCGGTGGGCGACTACAAGGAAGCCGAAGAGGCCTGACACAGACGCGGTGGCGGCGCCTGAAAACGCCGCCGCACCGCGGTCCCTCAGCCCTTCTTTCTTGCCACCTCGCCCGTGGCAACCTGCTGGCGCAGCCCGCGCAGGCTGGCCTTCACCTTGCGCTCGTTCTCCGGGCCCATGCGCACCATGATCTTCTGGCCGGCAGACATCGACTGCAGTTGCGGGTCGACGTACTCGTAGCGCACCCACGGCCGTTGCGAGGGCACGTCGCCCTTCACCTCGACCAGCCGCACCTGCACCGGGCCCGTGGGCTCGGGTGCCTGCAGCAGGTGGTCGATCACCGCGATGAGCCGGTCGTTGAAGTAGCGCCCCGGGTAGCCCAGCTCTTCGTACGCCTGCTGGAACAGCGGATACAGCCTGGCGTACACGGCCGCGGCCTTGGCCGGGTCGATCGATTGCGCCAGCAGCACGACGGCGTTGTAGCGCGCGGCATTGTTGGCCGAGATGGCCTGCGTCTCGCCTTCCCCTTCGGTGATGAAGCGCTGGCCCGTGGGCTGCACCGGCCATGCATTGGCCGGCGCCTGTTCGCGCGCGAGGTTGTCGACGGTGGCCACGAAGCGGTGCACGATGCCGTCGGAGCGCAGGAAGGCCTCGGCGTTCTTCGCGCCGAGCAACTCGGCCAATGCCTTCATCACGCGCGAATCGGAGTCGGCCAGCTTGGGCAGCGCGGCGTCGGGCGGCGCCAGGGCATCGACCGGGTTCTGCGGCCCCTTGGGCTCGGCAGCGGCGGGCGGCGGCGCGGCCGGCGCGTCATTGGGTGCAGCGGCCACGGGCGCGGGCTCGACGGGTGGCTGCTGTTGCTGCTGGTACCAGCGCCAGCCAAAGAATGCGGCCGCAAGCAGCACCAGCACGGCCACGACGATGGCGCCCGTGGGCGTCTCGCGGCGGGGTCGGAAGTCGGGGGCGTCGCGGTTGTCGCTGTCGGACATGGGTCGGGTTCCTTTTCGAGGAATGTCAGGGGTGGCGAAGGGCCATGGTGCACCAATTCGGGTGGCGGACGAGCCCTTGCGACGTAACGCCCTGTGACGCGCGTGCCGCGCGGCCTGGCGATTCAACCGCCCTGTGAAGCGGCGGCGCGGGCCGCGGGCGCAGGCCGGTCCTTCGCCTCGTCGAGTTCGCACGCCAGCCTTGGAATCGAGTGGGCGCCGACGATGTTCCAGGAAGTCTTGAGGCTGAAGAAGAGCGCGTAGCGAATGCTGCGGATCTTCGGCTGGTCCTCGGTCGGCGGCACGAAGAAGTTGGTGAGCGAGCGCACGAACGCCAGCGCTTCGCCGCGCTCGTAGATGCGGTCTATCTCGAGCTGTTCCGCGTTCGGCTCCCGCACGGCGGGCTCGACGCTGTAGTAGCCCGTGACCGGCGACGGGTCGAACGCATACACGCGCTCGACGCGCGGCACGTCGGCATCGGCCGGCAGCGCATAGGCGAATTGCTGGGCAAGACCGCCACCCAGCGAATGGCCGGTCGAATAGAGCTTCAGTCCGCTCCCGCTTCGCAGGTACGCATGGCGCGGGTCTGCCGCACGGGCCTTGAACCGCGCGACGAAGGCCTTGACGAACTCCTTCTGGATCAGCGTGTACTCGTCCTCGCGCTCCGGCAGGAACCAGCGGATGTTCGACAACCAGTCGGAGGCGTTGGAAAACACCGTGCCGCCGAAGGCCACCGCCACCCTGCGCGTGGCGGCATGCTCCCAGACCTCGACGCGCAAGTGCGCGTGGCGCAAACGATCGACCAGGTCGCCGTCCTGCGATCCCGGAAAGTCCTTCCAGCGGCGCCAGCCGGCGCTGTCCAGCACCTCGTCGGGCTTGGGGCAATCGCTGGGCGCCTTCAGTCCCTGCACATCCGCAGGCCCGGCGTCGCGCATGGCCGCAGCAGGCTCGGTCCCCGTGGCTTCTAGGTAATGCGCGTTGTAGGCCCGGGTGCTCAACCACGCGAACTCCCAGTGCTTGCGCGCCTCCACGCCCACATCCACCGAATAGCCGAGCACACGCTCGCCAGGCTCTCGCGACAGCGCCGTATCCCGTGGTTGGGTGAGGCTGACGCAGCCATGCAGCAGGCACAGCAGCAGCAAGCCGGTGACCGAACCGGGCAGACGGCGCATGAATGCAGGCGCCGAGCGGCGTGCGCGTGTGTTCGATGGCATCCAGACCTCCTGTACCACGACCGCAATCCGGCCCAGGGCAGGCTATCGCGGCATAGGCATGAGCCCATCCTTCTTTCATGGGAGGCGACCGACAACGAAGCTGACCCGAAGCGGCTTCGTACAAGGGTTTTCCCTGTTTGCATACGAATGCAAGCTTTCGACATTGCATTCGTATGCAACACCCAACCTGAAGGCAAAGCGAATGATCAGATACCTCAAGCGCGGCAAGGACGTGCAAGTCCGGGCCGACGACGACGCCAAGGTGCGCGCCACCGTCGAAGGCATCATCAAGGACGTGGAAGCGCGCGGCGATGCGGCCGTGCGCGACTACAGCCGCCAGTTCGACAACTGGAACCCCGCCGACTTCAGGCTCTCGGCCGACGCCATCGAAAAAGCGCGCAAGAGCCTGTCGGCGCGCGAGATCGAGGACATCGCCTTCGCGCAGAAGCAGGTGCGCAACTTCGCGCAGATCCAGCGCGACTCGATGAAGGACGTCGAGGTCGAGACCTATCCCGGCGTCGTGCTCGGCCACCGGCACATTCCCATGGATGCCGTGGGCTGCTACATCCCCGGCGGCAAGTACCCGCTGCTGGCCTCGGCCCACATGAGCGTGCTGACGGCCAAGGTGGCAGGCGTGAAGCGCATCGTGGCCACCGCACCGCCCTACCAGGGCGCGCCGCACCCGGCCATCGTCACCGCCATGGCCATGGCCGGCGCCGACGAAATCCTGGTGCTGGGTGGCGTGCAGGCCGTGGTGGCCATGGCCGTGGGCACCCAGACCATCGCCCCGGTCGACATGCTGGTGGGGCCCGGCAACATGTACGTGGCCGAAGCCAAGCGCCAGCTCTACGGCCGCGTGGGCATCGACCTGTTCGCCGGCCCCACCGAGACGCTGGTGATCGCAGATGAAACAGCCGACGGCGAGATGTGCGCGGTCGACCTGCTGGGCCAGGCCGAGCACGGCCCCACCTCGCCGGCCATCCTGCTGACCACGAGCGAGCAGCTGGCGCACGACACCCTGGCCGAGATCGAGCGGCAACTGAATATCCTGCCCACCGCCGCCATCGCCGCCGTGAGTTGGGCCGAGTACGGCGAAGTGATCGTCTGCGACACGCAGGAAGAGATGCTGCGCAAGGCCAACGAACTGGCCTTCGAGCACGTGCAGGTGCTCACGCGCGACCCCGACTACTTTCTGGCGCACATGACCAACTACGGCGCCCTGTTCCTCGGCCCGCGCACCAACGTGAGCTTCGGCGACAAGGTCATCGGCACCAACCACACGCTGCCCACCAACCGCAACGCGCGCTACACCGGCGGCCTGTGGGTCGGCAAGTTTTTGAAGACCTGCACCTACCAGAAGGTACTGACCGACGAGGCCAGCGCGCTCATGGGCGAGTACTGCTCGCGCCTGTGCCACATGGAAAACTTCGCCGGCCACGGCGAGCAGGCCAACCTGCGCGTGCGCCGCTACGGCACGCGCGCCGAGGTGCCGTGGTACCAGCCGGTGCCGGCGCTGTCGTGATGGGTGCGCTGCCCCGTTCGCCGGGCTTTCGTGTCGACGGCCAGCGCGCGCTGGTCACCGGCGCGGGGCGCGGCATCGGCCTGGCCGCGGCGGCGGCGCTGGCGCGCGCCGGCGCCCACGTCACCCTGGCCGCGCGCTCGCAGAACGAGCTGCGCGAAGCCTGCGAGCTGATCCGCGCCGAAGGCGGCGCGTGCGACTGGCTGGTGCTCGACGTGACCGACGCGGCCGCGGTGACCGCCGCGCTGGGCGCCGTGGCGCCGTTCCAGGTGCTGGTCAACAACGCGGGCCTCAACCGGCCCAGGCTGCTGGTCGACGTGCAGGACGAAGACATCGACGCGGTGTTCGACCTGAATGTGAAGGCCACGCTGTACGTCACGCGCACCGTGGCGCGCGGGCTGCTCGCGGCGAAGCTGCCGGGCTCCATCGTCACCATCTCCTCGCAGATGGGCGTGGTCGGCAGCCCGCGCCGCACGCTGTACTGCGCGAGCAAGCATGCCGTCGAGGGCATGACCAAGGCGCTGGCCTGGGAGCTGGGCCCGGCGAACATCCGCGTCAACACCATCTGCCCCACCTTCATCGAGACCGCGATGACGGCGAACATGTTCGCCGACCCCGCGTTCCGCGGCTGGGTGACCGAGCGCATCGCGCTGGGCCGCCTGGGCCGGACCGAGGAGATCATGGGCGCGGTGGTGTTCCTGGCGAGCGAGGCATCGAGCCTCATGACCGGCAGCGCGCTGATGCTCGACGGCGGCTGGAGCGCGGCATGAGGTCCAACGCCACCGCGCAGGACGTGGCCAAGCTCGCCAACGTGTCGCAGTCGGCCGTGAGTCGCACCTTCACGCCCGGAGCCAGCGTGTCGGAAGACACGCGCGCCCGCGTGATGATCGCGGCCAAGTCGCTGGGCTACCGGCCCAACGCCATGGCACGCAGCCTGATCACGCGGCGCAGCCGCATCATCGCGCTGGTCATGGGCTACCTGGAGAACCAGTTCTACCCGCTGGTGATCGAGAAGCTCTCGCAGAAGCTGCAGAAGCAGGGCTACCACGTGCTGATGTTCATCAGCGACGGCGACGAGACCGACGGCGTGCTCGACGAGATCCTGCAGTACCAGATCGACGGCATCGTCATGGCCTCGGCGATGCTGTCGCCCGACCTCGCGCGCCAGTGCGCCGACTCGGGCGTGCCGGTGGTGCTGTTCAACCGCGTGCCCGACACCAGCGCCTTTGCGCGGCACACCACCAGCTCGGTCACCTCCGACAACCGCGAGGGCGGTCGCATGGTGGCCGAACTGCTGCTGGCGCGCGGCCACCAGCGCATCGCGTTCCTCGCGGGGCTGGAGAAGTCGTCGACCAACCTGGAGCGCGAGCGCGGCTTCAACGACGCGCTCGCGCAAGCCGGCGTGTCGGTGTTCCGCCGCGAGGTGGGCCACTACAGCTTCGAGCGCGCACGCGACGCGGCACGCGCCATGTTCAGCGGCGTGCCCGCCACCAAGCGCCCCGACGCCGTGTTCGTGGCCAACGACCACATGGCCATCGCCGTGATGGACGTGCTGCGCCACGAACTCGGCCTGCGCGTGCCCGAGGACGTGAGCGTGGTCGGCTTCGACGACGTGCCGCAGGCCGCCTGGGGCGCCTACCGCCTCACGACCGTGGTGCAGGGCGTGGAGCCGATGGTCGAGGCCACGGTCGAGCTGCTGCACGAACAGATGCTGGACGACGCGCAGCCGCGCAACGTGGTCATTGCGTGCCGCGTGGTCGAGCGCGACTCGGTGCGCGCGGCGCGCCCGCCAAAGGCGCCAGGCCCGCGTGCGCCGCGAGGCAAGACAACCGTTTCGAAGCCCGCCTGAGCGGGCCACATCCCATCCATCCAGGAGACAACCCCATGAGCCCCCGAATCCGCCCCACAGTGCTGACCGCACTTGCACTTTCCGCACTCACGGCCTTGGCCACCATGGCCGGCGTTGCCCACGCGCAGCCGGCCGCCTGGCCCACCAAGCCGATCAAGTACGTCGTGCCCTTCTCGCCCGGCGGCGTGTCCGACGGCGTGGCGCGGCTCGTCGCCCAGCACCTGGGCGAGCGCCTGGGCCAGCCGGTGATCATCGACAACCGCCCGGGCGTGTCGGGCATCGTCGGCACGCAGGCCGTGGCGCGCGCGCCGGCCGACGGCTACACCGTGATGGGCGGCACCATCACCACGCACGCGGTCAACCCCTTCTTCAACAAGAACCTCGGCTACGACCCGGTGAAGGACTTCGTGCCGGTCAACCTCGTGGGCATGGTGAGCAACGTGCTGGTGGTGCCGGAGGGCAGCCGGTTCAATTCGGTGGCGCAGGTGGTGGCCGAGCTCAAGGCCAAACCCGACAGCCTCACCTACGGCACCGCCGGCCCCGGCACCTCGCAGCACCTGTCGGGCCAGCTGTTCGAGAACATCACGCACACGCGCATGCGACAGATCGTCTACAAGGGCGGCTCGCAGGCGATCGTCGACCTGGTCGGCGGGCAGATCGACATGGTGTTCGAGACCGTGGCGGCGGCGCGTCCGATGATCGACGGCAAGCGCGTGAAGGTGCTCGGCGTGACCGCGGCGAAGCGGCTGGCCAGCCTGCCCGGCGTGCCCACGCTGGCCGAGGCGGGCGCGCCGAACTTCGAGATGCAGTCGTGGCAGGGCGTGTTCGCGCCCGCCGGCACGCCCAAGCCGGTGGTCGAGCGGCTGGCGCGAGAGATAGCCGCCATCGTCGCGATGCCCGACGTGCAGGACAAGCTGCGCGGCCTGGGCGTGGAGCCCGACGGCCGCACGTCGGAGGCCTTCACGGCCTTCCAGCAGGCGGAGATCGTGAAGTGGGGCAAGGTCATCAAGGACGCAGGCATCCAGGCCGAATGAGGAACACAGCATGAAACACACATCCATCACAAGCATCGCATCCCTGCGCCGCACCGCATTGCGGGCGGCCGCCGCGCTGGCCTTCGTCGGCGGCATCGGCAGCATCGCTTCCGCACAGGCGGCCACCGGCCCGGGCGGCTACCCCGCCACCGGCCGCGTCACCATCGTCGTGCCCTTCGCGCCGGGCGGCGCCACCGACATCGTCGCGCGCCTGGTCGCCGAGGAACTCGGCAAGCGCTGGGGCACGGCCGTGGTGGTCGACAACCGGGCCGGCGCGGGCGGCGGCATCGGCACCGAGTTCGTCGCGCGCGCCAAACCCGACGGCTACACGCTGCTGCTGGGCACGCAGACCGCGCTGTCGGTCAACCCCACGCTGCTGAAGAAGCTGAGCTACAACGTCGACAAGGACTTCGCGCCCGTCACCGAACTCGCGAGCACGCCGCTCGTGCTGCTGGCGGGCAACAAGTCAGGCGCGACCGATGTGAAGTCGCTCATTGCGGTCGTCAAGGCCAAGCCCGATGCCGTGTCGTACGGCTCCAGCGGCAACGGCACCTCGCAGCACCTCACGGCGCTGATGTTCCTGAACCGCATCGGCGGCAAGGCGGTGCACGTGCCGTACAAGGGCAGCAGCCAGTCGCTGGTCGACCTGGCGGGCAACCAGATCGACATGCAGTTCGACAACATGAGCACCGCGCTCGCATTCGCCAAGAACAACCAGGCCAAGGCGCTGGCGGTGACCAGCGCCGCGCGCTCGCCACTGGCGCCCGAGCTGCCGACGGTGGCCGAATCGGGCGTGCCCGGGTTCGAGGCCGCGACCTGGCTGGGCCTGCTCGCGCCGGCCGCGACGCCCGCGCCGGTGGTGACCTGGCTCAACGCCGAGGTCGTGGCGGTGCTGCGCACGCCCTCGGTGGTCGAGCGGCTGGCCGCGCAAGGCTTCACGCCCAAGCCGATGACGCCGCAGGCCTTTCGCAAGTTCATCCAGGACGAGACGCTGAAGTTCGCCGAGCTCATCAAAACCAACCACGTGAGCATCGAATGACCACCGCCGACCACCCCCTCCATCCAACGCACCCGCTGGACACGCGCCTGCCCGCCCTGCTCAGGAGCGGCCAGCGCCTGCGCGGCCTGTTCAATTCGCTGCCCAGCCCGGCCATCGTGGAGATGTGCGGCTACGCGGGCTTCGACTTCGTCATCCTCGACAACGAGCACGGCAGCGCCAACCTGGAGACCACCGAGCACATGCTGCGCGCCGCGCGCGCGAGCGGCATCGTGCCCGTGGTGCGCTGCCTGCGGCACGACATCTCGCGCGTGCTCGACATGGGCGCCAGCGGCGTGCAGATTCCCATGGTGGGCAGCGCCGAAGAAGCGCGCGACCTGGTGCAGCAGGTGCGCTATCCGCGCACGGGCCGGCGCGGCAGCGCGTTCAGCCCGCGTGCCGCCGGCTACGGCGCCTTTCCCGGCGTGGCGCACACCGAGCGCAGCAATGCGGGCGTGGCGCTGATCGTGATGATCGAGACGCCGCAAGCCGTCGAGCAGGCCGCCGAGATTGCGGCCGTGCCTGGGGTGGATGCCGTCTTCGTCGGACCGAACGACCTCTCGCATGCGATGGGCTTCGACAACAACTGGAAGGCGCCCGAGGTCGAAGCGGCCATCCAGCGCGCGCTGTGCGCCATTCGCGACGCGGGCAACTGCGGCGGCGTGATCGCGCTCACGCCGGACGACGAGGCGAAATACGCCCAGTGGGGCGCACGCTACTTCGCGAGCACCACCACGGGGCTCATCACGCAGGCCTTCCAGCAGGCCTCGGGCGCCGGCGGGCGAAGGCCTGCGGCGGCAACGCTCGGCTACTGATCCGGTGCAGGCGACAGCCGCGTCGCGCGTGTCCGACCGATCGTCTAGGCGCCGGTCGGCGCGCTGAGCGACTGCAGCCAGGCCACCGTGGCCTGCAGTTCGGCCGGACGCAGCTCGTGCGCACCCGGAAAGTCCGCGCCCGACAGCGCCAGCGGCAGCGTGCGCGCCAGGTCGCGCGTGACCTGCGCGGCGCTCGGCGGAATCACGTTGTCGGCGCTGCCATGGCTCACCCACAGCGCCTTGCCTTCGAAGGCCTCGGGCGCCGCCACCTGCGGCACCACCTGCGACAGCAGCCGGCTGTGCCACACCATCGCGGCACGCACGGTCTCGGGCTTGGTGAGCAGGAGCGACAGCGCCATGATGCCGCCCTGGCTGAAGCCGCCGACCACCACGCGCTCGGGCGGAACGCCGAGCTGCTGCGCGGCGGAGGCGATCATTTCACCGATCAGGAAGCGGCTTTCGCGCTCCTGCACCTCATCGATCTGCCGCTCGCCATTGGGCAGCACCTGAAACTCGAACCACGCATAGGCGTCGGGCGACAGCACGTAGGGCGCGCGCAGGCTCAGCACGTGAAACTGCGGGGGCAGCATGCGCGCCAGGCCGAACAGGTCCTGCTCGTTGCTGCCGACGCCGTGCATCAGCACCAGCAGCCAGGGGTCGCGCACGGAGGGCTGCGCAGGGTGTTCCAGGAACTTGAGGGGCAGGTGAAGTTGGGTCATGGGTCAAACGCTTGGGTCGTGCAGGGTCGATGTTGAAAGATTCGATGCGGAGATGTCGCAGCCGTCAGCGAAAGCCCTGCGCCAACGCACGCGTGACCTCGGCCGACGACACCTCGCGGCAGCCGGTGGCGTTCTGGCCCGACCACAGCGGAGAGAAGTCGCCGCTGCCCTTGGCCTCGGCCTTGGCGCGCAAGGGCGCGATGCCCGAAGTGGCCAGCGGAAATTCCGGCGCCACGGCACCCAGCGGCCCCAGTTCGCGCATCACGCGGTTCACGATGCCGCGCGCCGGCCGGCCGGTGAAGAGGTTGGTGAGCGCGGTGTGCCGCGCGGCATCGCTCTTGAGCGCCGCGCGATGCGGCGCGCTGGTCGTCGCCTCGGGCGTGAGCAGGTAGGCCGTGCCCACCTGCACGCCCGCCGCGCCCAGCGCCATGGCCGCCGCCACGCCGTGCGCATCGGCAATGCCGCCCGCCGCGATCACCGGCACCTTCACCGCCCGCACCAGCTGCGGCAGCAGCGCGAAGGTGCCGAGCTGCTTCGTCAGGTCGTGCGACAGGAAGTGGCCGCGGTGCCCGCCCGCCTCGAGTCCCTGCGCGATGACCGCGTCGGCGCCATGCGCTTCGAGCCAGAGCGCCTCGTCCAGCGTGGTGGCCGAGGCCAGCACCTTCGCGCCCCAGCCGCGAACCTGCGCGAGCAAGGCTTCGGACGGCAGCCCGAAATGAAAGCTCACCACCGGCGGGCGGAACTCGGCCAGCAGGTCGGCCACCTCGGCGCTGAAGGGGTTGCGGCCCGGCCCGGCGGCAATGCTGGCCGCGTCGATGCCGAACTCCGCGTAGTACGGCGCCAGTGCCGAGCGCCACGTGGCCTCGCGTTCGGCGCTCGGCACCGGCGGCGTGTGGCAGAAGAAGTTGATGTTGTAGGGCTTGCCGGTGCCGGCGCGGATGGCGGCCAGCTCGCTGCGCATGGCCTCGGGGCTCAGCATGGCGCCGGGCAGCGAGCCGAGGGCGCCTTCGTTGCTGACCGCGACGGCCATCGCGCTGCCCTGCACGCCGGCCATGGGCGCCTGGATGAGAGGAAGGTCCGTTCCCAGAAGTTGCTGCAGCGTGGTCATGCGAAGGCTCCTTGTCTTGCGTTGCGCGTCGTCGAATGCCGCGCATTGTCCTGCCAAGCCGGAGGTCGCCGCGGCGGCAGGGTCATCGCCGCGCGGCTTCGGCAAAATGGAGGCATGCCCCGACTCCACCCGACACCGCCCCCGTTCGCCTTATCGAAGCTGTTGCAGCGCCCCGCCGCTGTCGCCCTTGCCGCCGCCGGCCTGCTGGCACTCGGCGGTTGCCCGCAGAAGGACAACGCCGTTGCGGTGCAGGACACGCCCGCACCTGCGGCCGTACCCGCCGCACCTGCGGCATCGACCACGAACGCGCCCGCCGGCGCCGCGCGCTCGCACACATCGGCCACGCTGCGGCGCGCCGACCTCATGGCGCTGGTGTTCCCCGATTCGCAAAGCCCCAACGCCACGCCCCAGCAACCCGACATCGTCTCGCTCCCCGAAATCGGCAACGACGGCAAGACCGTGCCCGGCAGCGCCGCCGAGCAGAAGGCCCGCGTGTCGCCGCGCGAAGTGGTGAAGCTCGACGACACGCACGCCGTCATGCTGACCGAGACCGTGCCGGTCGACGATCAGGGCCAGGCCATGGACGGCCATGCGAGCGGCGCGTGGCTCGGCGCCTACTTCTTCGAGCAGGGCGCCGATGGCTGGAAGCTCACGAGCCGCAGCGACGCGGTCGATTACCTCGGCTTCATGGGCAACCTGGGCAGCACCAAGGTGGAGCGCGTGGCGCCGCAGCGTTTTGCGCTGACCATCACCAGCGGCAGTTGCTGGCAGGGCTACTGCGGACAGTGGCTGTCGGTGTATGCGCTGGACGCAGGCAAGGTGCGCGTGGTCACGCCGAGCATTGCGCTGTCGGCGTCCAACGAAGGGGCGGACGAGGCCTGCGAGAAGGTGCTCAAGTCGCAAAAGCCCGAGGAGCCCGCGAACGGCGAGTGCTACGACATCAGCGGCACGCCCAGCTTCGTGGCCGGCGCCGACGACACCACCCCGGGCGAGATGCGCATCGCCTTCAAGGGCGAGCGCACGGCTAGCGCGAAGAGCAGCCGAGTAGACACCGTCGACAGCACGCTGGTCTATGCCTGGCGCAACGGCGCCTACGTGCTGACCGAGGGCAAGAACCCCGTGCCCTCGTTCTGAGGCCCGGGGCTTCTTCGCGTCACTGCTCGCATCACTCTTCGCTGGTCCACTCCACCTGCACGCCCAGGCTGCGCAGGTTCTCCACGAAGCGCGGATGCGCGCGGCGGATGGGCGCGGCGTTGCGGATCTCCGACTTGCCCTCGATGCTCGCCGCCACCATGAACAGCGCAATGGCCACGCGGATGATGTAGGGGCTCTCGACCACCGCCGGCGTCAGCGGGTTGCCACCGAAGGTGATGAGGCGGTGCGGGTCCGACGAGAACACGTGCGCGCCGAACTTCGAGAGCTCGCCGGTCCAGCCCAGCGCGCCGTCGTACACCTTGTTCCAGAACATCGCATTGCCCTGCGCGCGCACGCCCAGCGCAATGAAGATCGGCAGCAGGTCGACCGGAAAGTAAGGCCACGGCGCCGCCTCGACCTTGGTCAGCACGTTGCTCGTGAAGGGCGTCTGCACCTTCAGCGGCCCCGAGCGGATGGCGCGCGACCAGCCGTCTTCGTGCACGATCTGCACGCCGAACTTCGCGAAGGTGCGGTCGAGCAACGGAAAGTTCTCGGGCGCGCTGTTGCGCACGACCACGTCGCCGCCGGTGATGGCGCCCAGCGCCAGGAAGGTGGTGATCTCGTGGAAGTCTTCGTCGAAGCGGAACTCGCCGCCCGCGAGCGCGCCGCCGCCGTGCACCGTGAGCCGCGAAGTGCCCATGCCCTCGATGCGCACGCCGATCATGGCCATGAAGCGGCAGAACTCCTGCACGTGCGGCTCCGACGCGGCATTGGTCAGCGTCGAGGTGCCGCCCGCGGCAGCCGCGCACAGCACGAAGTTCTCGGTGGTGGTGACCGAGGCGTAGTCGAGCCAGTGATCAGTGGGCGTGAGGCGGCCCCTGCTGTGCACCAGCAGCGAGCCCTCGGTACGCTCCACCTCGCCGCCGAAGCGCTGGAACACCTCCACGTGCGGATCGATCTCGCGCACGCCCAGCGTGCAGCCCTTGACGTTGTCTTCCAGCCGCGCCACGCCGAAGCGCGCCAGCAGCGGCGGCACCAGCATGATCGACGAGCGCATTTCCTCGGGCAGCCGGTGGCGCGCCGCGTCGAAGGTGGTCTCGCGGTGGTGCAGTTCGAGCGTGCCGGTGTCGTGGTCCATGCGCACCTCGCTGCCCAGCGTGCGGAAGATGTCGAGGATCTTGCGCACGTCGGTGATGTCGGGCACGCCGTGCAGTCGCAGCGGCTCCCAGGTCAGCAGGGTGGCGCAGAGCACCGGGAGCACGGCGTTCTTGTTGGCGGAAGGGGTGATGCGGCCGCGGAGCGGCGTACCGCCATGCACGATGAGGTTGGACATGAAGAGGCGAACGGGGGGAAAGGGGGCAGAGGGAAGAGGGAAGCGCGAGGACAGCAGAAAAGAGTCGCGGACAATCCGAAACCGGAGACGGGCACTTTACCGTCAGAAAGCAGCACGAACGGCGCTGAAGTTGTAAGAACTTCGAAGCGAACGCCCACGAATTAACAATTCTTTTGCTTTACATGCGGCCGCCATCCCTCCGGATTCTCAAAACCAACTTCTTATGCGCACGCTCGAAGAACTGATCGACACCGAAGACGCCGCCCTGCCCCTCGTCAAGGAATGGGCCGCAAGCGCCAGCCACCCGTTCGAGATTCTCGAGCCCTCCGAAGCCGCCAGCCAGCGTGTGCTGCTCGCGCTCCAGGTCACGACACGCTCGACCATGGGTGCGGTGGCCCACGACACCGGCGGCCTGCTCATCGACCACGGCTGGCTGCGCGTGCTGGGCTCGGGTCACCCGAAGCTGGCCCGCAACATCGTCGACTGGAACGAAGGGCGCTCGTCGGGCTTCCTGCTCGTGGCGGACGACGTGGTGGGCGGCTTCTTCGCGCTGAACGGCGGCGGGCTCGGGGAAGACGCCGGCGCCATGTACTACTGGGCGCCCGAGACGCTCGGGTGGGAGTCGCTGGAAATCGGCTACAGCGACTTCCTGGAATGGGCGTCGACCGACCGGCTGCAGGTGTTCTACGCCGACGCGCGCTGGAGCGGCTGGCAAGCCGATGTGCAGCACGTCGGCGCGGACCAGTGCTTCAGCTTCTTTCCGTTTCTCTGGACGAAGGAAGGCTCGGTGCAGTCCAGTTCGCGCAAGGCGGTGAGCATTGCCGAGCAGTACGCGCTCAACATCGAACTGGCCGCGACGACGACCGCGGGGTAGATCCGCGCCATGCAAGGCCCACCAGCGGCTTGGCACCTTGCATGCGCTGCGCGCCGCAATCCACGCCAACGCGGCCGGCAGCAAGTTCGGTCAGGACAGGCCGCCTGACGGTGATTCATGATCGCCGCATGGACAACCCGTTGCCCCGCGAACCCGAACTTTTCGTCAGCCTGATCGCGTGGATCGAGGAGCGGCTCGACGAGCCCCTCACGCTCGAGCTGATCGCGCGGCGGGCGGGCTTGTCGACGCATCACTTCTCCCGGATGTTCACCGCCCGCATGGGCCGCAGCGCCATGGCGCACGTGCGCGGACGGCGACTCGTGCGCGGCGCCCGCAGGCTGGCCGCGGAGCCCGACCTGAAGCTCGTCGACCTCGCCTTCGATTGCGGCTTCGAGTCTCAGGAGGCCTTTACACGCGCGTTCAAGCGCCTCTTCGGCGTCTCGCCCGGCCGCTTTCGGGTCGGCTTTTCACCCACTCCCATCGAAGGACAATTTCCCATGAATGCACCCAGCAGCACCTCCACGGCAGTGACCCGGTTGCCGGACCTGATCAGGCTCGAGGCCTTCAGCGTCGCAGGCCCCGCCCGACGCTTCGACGACGCGACGAAGTCCGAGATTCCCCAGCTGTGGGCCGCACTCGTGGGCGCCCTGCCGCTGAAGGGCCAGAGCCCGAGCTGGGCGACGTATGGCGTGGTCTGGAGCGCAGACCGGGAGACAGGCGGTTTCCAGTACATGGCGGGCGTGGGGATGGGTGCGGGTGCAGGGACCGCGCACGAACTGCCAAAGGGCTTCACGGTGAAAGAGATTCCCGCGGCGACCTATGTCGTGTTTCGCATCGCCCTGAACGGGTCTGCGCTCCATCCGCAGGTGAAAAGCGCCATGGCGACCATCTGGGGCGAGTTGATTCCTGCCTCGGGACTGCGAGTGGCCGACAGTCCCGACTTCGAGCTGTACGACGGCCAGTTCGCGCCCGACCAGCCAGGGGCCGTCATCGACTTCCATGTGCCGGTCGAGGTGCAGGGGCGCGCGCCCATTCACGACGAACTTGTTACTCCCCTTTCGCAGCGGTAGCCGATTAGATTGGCCGCCATGCCGGCTTCTCGGCAACGTCGAAAGGACCCGAACCATGACCCACGCCTACACCGGAGGTTGCGCATGCGGCGCCATCCGCTATGAGATTGCCGCCGAGCCGATCTTTCAGAACGAGTGCCAGTGCCGCGACTGCCAACGCAAGAGCGGCACCGGCCACGGCTCGTACCTCACGTTTGCGCGCGGCGGCGTGACGCACAGCGGCCAGGCCGCGCTGTGGGACCTGGTCGGCGACAGCGGCAACGTGAAGACCCGCGCCTTCTGCCCGGCCTGCGGGTCGCCGGTGTACATGACCTTTGCGGCGATGCCAGACATCTTCACGGTGCACGCCGCAAGCCTCGACGAGCCCGGCCGGTACCAGCCGCAGGCGGTCACGTACGCGGTGCGCGGACATGCATGGGATTTTCTGGATACGGCGCTGCCGAAGTTCGACAGGATGCCGCCGATGTGAACGGCCCGCCGCAATGCACGGCGTGCCTGCGAGCGCCCTCAGGCGATCATCGCTTCGAGGTCCGCGGCGAGCACACGCGGCGCGGGCATCTTCTGCACCATTTCCTCGGTGATGCCGATGGCCATCGCGGACTGGCTCGGCCAGAGGCCGCCGACATGGCCCAGGTCCACGCCCTGGCGTTCCAGGGCCACGCGCCACACCGCCAGGTGAAGCACGCCGCCCAGCGCATCGACGCGCTCCGACTGCCCCGGACTCACGAAACTCGAGAGCGCACCGACCAGCTCGGAAGCAAAGTCCCAGCGCTGCGCCAATGACGCACTCACATCGCCGTAGTGATAGCCGAACTCGACGCGCTCGAGCTGCGCGCGCCCGGGTGCATCGAAGGGGTGAACGGCATTGAGAGCAGCCATGCGGCGGGGCATCGCCTGCGCCATGATCAGGTGACCGATGGCATGCATGCTGCCCGCGGTGAATGCCAGGTTGGGGTCGACGCGCGGGGTCTTGGAGGCCAGGTACCGCGAGACCGATGCCACGCGCAGGCTGTGGGCCCAGAAGTCCGGAAGGTCGACGCCCTCCACCTTCCTGAAGACGCCCGACACACCCGAACTCACGACGAACGACCTCACGGTGGAAATGCCGAGCATCAGGATCGCGCCCTGGATCGAGGAGATCTTGCGCCGAAGCCCGAAGAACGGCGCGTTGACCATCTGCAGCACCTTGGCCGCGAGCACCTGATCGAGTTCGATGCGACGCGCCACATCCGCAAAAGACACGTTGTCGTCGCGCAGCATCTCCATCAGGTCGGACACCACCTTCGGCACGGTGGGAAGCGACGCGTCACTGGCAAAAAGTTCGTCGAGTGTCATGGCGTGGAGGTGTGTATTGCCTTGGTATGCAAAAGATTTTCCTCCCGCGTACCGATTAGTAAATACTCCATTTGCGCCAATCTGTAATTTCTACGGATACCGGTAGGACCGGGGTGGATGGGCGACATCACACCCCCGCACCGCATGCTCCCGGCCCACGGCATGGAGGAATATCGAGATGTCTGCTGCCATGTTCGCCGCCCTGTTCTTCACGGTGGCGCTGCTCGTCACCACCGCCTACTTCCTCATGGGTTCCCTGCCGCTTCTGGTGTTGAAGCACGACACGCTGCTCGACGCGCGCTTCGTGCGCGGTTTCTTCAACCTCTACTACGTCACCGCATTCGCGACCGCGACCGCAACGGCGATCAGCTTCGTGTTCGCGGGCCGCCCTGGAATCGCGGCGAGTGCCGCCGCGTTGGCGCTGATTGCAGTCGTGCTGCGCAAAAAGATCATTCCCAAGATGGACGCCCTCGGAACGCAGATCCAGTCGAACTACATGGAGGCCATTCCGGGCTTCCGCAGGACACACATCACCGCCATCCTGATCAACCTCGCACAGCTCGTGGCAATCGTGTGGACGCTCATTTCGCTGAGCAAATAGCTGCAGGACCCAGCCCCCTGCGGCAAGGTCAGCCCTGCGCTCTTGCGGCATTGCGCAGGTCGCGGATCTGGTCGTGGTTTTTCTGAGCGCCCGCGGCCTGCCTCTCCACCACGGCGCGAACATCCGCCGGAAGGGCCTGTTTCAGCGCCTTGCGGTAACGGGCAATGCCCGTGTCTTCGCCGCGCTCGCAAGACTCGAGGATCGACAGCTCGCTGTCCGCGCCCACGCTGCCCTTGAGCTGAACCCAGCCGCGGTGCATCGCGCCCGCCGCCGTGCCGCCCGAGGCAGGCTCGCCGCCGTACTTTTTGATGAGTTGAAGCAGCTCTTCGCCGGCCTGGCGACAACCTTCGGAGCGCGTGAAGAACAGTTGCCTGGCGTTCGCCGTCTCGACCTGCTCCGCGCAGGTGCGAAAGCCGTACTCGCCGTCGCGCGCGTTCTCGAGCAGATCGTTCAGGACGTCGACGACGCTTTCGTTCGACAGGTCTTCGTGGCTCACGATGTCGCTGCCGTTGGCTTGCTTGGCGTAGTAGGTTTCGACCGGGGGCACGCCGGGGGTGCCCGTGAGGGGATCGCGGTTCGCCGAACCTTCGTCGGTCGAGCCGTTGTTGTTGTTGGCCATTCGGGTCTCCTGAAATGCCAGTCTGCAGGTGTACAGCGCTCTTCGAAACCAAAGAGTCGATGGCACTGTGGACGGCGCAACCGCCCCCAGACGTCAGCGCTCCGGTGCCGTCGATGTAGGCGCGCCACGACTTTCGACCCGCTTCGCGCGGTGCAAGCCACATTCGTCGCCCTGGACCAGTGCCACTGAAGTACCATGGCCCGTACTCCCCCCACCCCATGACTCTGCTGTCCCGATTTCAAAAAGAGCAAGCGCTCAAGGCCGCTGGGGTGGCTGTGCCTCCGTATCCGAGCGCGCCGGGCGGCGGAGATTCAGGCACCGATGCGGACATCGCCTTCGTCGACGCGGGCACGGCGTGGGAGCACGAGGTCGACCGTCTCTACATCCAGCTGCTGTCGAAGGCGTCGGAAGCGCCGTCGCGGGAGAGCATCGACAGCTTCGTCGCCGTGTGCGAGAGCCGGGGCCTAGCGGAAGCCCTTGGCCAGCTCAACAGGCGCGTGCCGCACCGCTTCACGGCGGTCTACTGGCTCGACGGCGATCTTTTCAGAAACATCGCGCTGGTCGACAAGGCCGGCGAAGCGCGCCCCGAGTACCTGGCAGAAGTGCCGATGGGCATCAGCTTCTGCCAGTTCGTGCTGCGCGACGGCGCGTTCCTGACCACCAACTCCGCGCACGACGACAGGCTCGACGGGCACCCCTACAAGGGCGTGATGGTGGCCTACCACGGCGTACCGATACCGGGCCCCGACGGCACGCTGCTCGGCACGCTGTGCCATTTCGACCTGCTGGAACGGCCGCTGAGCGACGCCGAGTTCGAGCACCTGCGCAGCGTCGGCCGGGCGCTGCCGCCTTATCTGCCGCAGTATCTGCAGCCGTAGCGCAGGCAGGGTCAGCCCCCGCTGCCCTCGGGCAGCCTGGCGATCACCTTGATTTCGAACTTGAAGCCGTAGAGCCACGTCACGCCGATGCCGGTGAGCGTCGGGTGCGGCGCGTTGCCCCAGTACTCGGGCACCAGCTTCCAGATGGTTTCGAAGTTCGCTTCCGGGTCGACGATGAAGACCGTGACATCGACCACGTCGTCGAACGTGCAGCCTGCGGCCCCCAGCACCGCGTTCAGGTTGTCGAAAGCGAGCCGCACCTGCGCCTGCAGGTCGGGCTCGGGCGAGCCGTCTTCGCGGCTGCCGACCTGCCCCGAGACGAACAGGAAGCCATTGGAGCGAACCGCCGGCGAATAGCGGTTCTTTTCATAGAGCGCCTGGCGCCCGGGCGGAAAAACGACGTCGCGTTGAGTCATTGGAAGGCCTTGTCGAAAGTGGTTGAAGAAGAACGATGAAGGGACTTTAGGGAACTGCGCCTTGCGGATAAACGGGCAACACCAACAATCACTGTTTGCAGAACCCAAACAATCCGCGACACCAGGAGCAGACATGGACCGTTTCGATGCGATGCAGGCCTTCGCCCGCGTGGTGGAAGCAGGCAGCTTCACCAAGGCGGCCGACACGCTCCACCTGAGCAAGACCAGCGTGACGCAACTCGTGCAGCAGCTGGAGGCCAGGCTGCGCGTGAAGCTGCTCAACCGCACCACGCGCAAGGTGAACGTCACGGCCGACGGTGCGGCCTACTACGAGCGCGTGGTGCGCCTGCTGGCCGACATGGACGATGCGGAGACCAGCCTGTCGAGCGCCGCGGCTTTGCCCCGTGGCCGCCTGCGCGTGGACGTGCCCAGCCCGCTGGCCCGCATGATCCTGGTGCCCGCGCTGTCGGCGTTCCACGCGCGCTACCCCGACATCCAGCTCGACATGGGCGTGAGCGACCGCATGGTGGACGTGATCGGCGACAACGTGGACTGCGTGGTACGCGGCGGCGAACTCACCGACCCGTCATTGATGGCGCGCCGCGTGGGCGACCTGCAGCTGGGCGTGTACGCGGCGCCGAGCTACCTGGAACACGCCGGCACGCCCGAGCACCCGAGCGAGCTGGAAGACACGCATCACCGGGTCGTGGGCTTCCTGTGGTCGCGCACCGGCAAGGCTTTTCCGTATGCCATGCACCGCGGCGGCGAGCGCATCGAGGTGCACGGCCGCCACGTGTTCTCGGTCGACGACGGCAATGCCTACCTTGCCGCCGGGCTCGCCGGGCTGGGGGTGCTCTGGCTGCCGGACTACATGTCGCAGGCGCACCGGTTGCGCGGCGAACTGGTGCCGCTTTTCGAAGAGTGGCGCCTCGACCCGATGCCGCTCTACGTGGCCTTTGCGCCCAACCGGCATGTCAGCGCCAAGCTGCGCGTGTTCATCGATTGGGTGGCCGAGCTGATGGCGCGGCATGCGCCGCCCGCTGTCGGCCGCACGGTGGTGAATGGCTAGCCAGCCAGCTAGCCCGTCAAGGCTTCGCACTGGCCTTCGATGCGGGCGTGAAGAAGGCTCAGGGATGCCGCGAGCAGCCGCTGCAGCGATTCACGCTGGGGGGCGTCGAAGAGCGGTGCCGGATCCGCATCGGACGCGGCGCAGGCGCGGCGTTCTTCGTCCCAGTCGAGCAGTCGCACCAGCGTTTGCGCGCCCTGCACCACGTCGCGCGCATCGTTGAGGAATGCGGCCTGGCTTTGTCGGGACGCATCGAGTTTGTCGGCTTGCACCCAGTCGAAGGGTTTGAACTGGGCGGTGGGACGGAAGGACGAGGCAGGGTTGCCGGCGTGGGTGCCGGCGTCTGAAGCATGGGCCATGGGGCCTCCAAGGATGTCGATTTGCAACAACCGACGCACCCAACGCCAATTGGGGGCGGCAGCTCGAACAGGTTGGCGTACCGGGACATCCTTGCGGAAACCGGCAGGGCGCGAGCCCTCCCGTTCGAGCCGCCTAAAAAGAGGCACAAACGCAAAAGCCGCAGACCTGTGCGGTGACTGCGGCTTTCGTCGCAGGATGTCATCGGGACGCCAATCCCAGCCCCGCTCATCACGAGGCGAAGGCAATGTAAGCGCTCTCGATGGAGCGCGTCAAGTTTCGGGAGCTATGGAATTGCGATGGCGCGGCTTGTTGAATCGGTGAACTTTTCATCTGGCACGCTCGCAATTTTTGCGAGGGCGGTGCGTCAAGCGGCGGTTGGGTGACGGCTGGCCTTGCGTCAATGCACTGGACGTTTGCTTTGGGGACATCCGAACAGGCGGGCTGGGCCCCGTGCCGTCATCCGCCCGGGCGTCGAAGATGTCTGCTTCGCCAGCAAGCGAGCTGGCGTTGGTCGAGGCTAGACTTCTGAGTAGGCCAACATCGGACATTTGCCACCGCCCTCCAGCCACCGCGTTGCCGCACTCATGTTGACCTCGATCAAGAATCAAATGTTTCATCGAACTACGGTTCTCATCCTGACAGCGTGCCTCGGCTTATCGGCCCGCGCCGACCCGATGCCCAGCCTTGCCTACGATGACGGATTCGTTTGGTACTTGTCCGGTCGCCTCGCGGCCGACCTCATCCGATTCCAGGCAACCGCGCGTGCCCAGCCACAACCGGAGGGAGAGGTGGCGGCTCAACGCGCCGATCTTGAGGTCCTTTATCACCGCTATCTCATCGACTGCAAAGGTCCGCTTCCAGAACTCGCCAAGGTGCTTGGGGTATCAGAACTGGGAAAATCGGCGACCCCTGCATTCGCCCTCGCTATCGCGGGCAGCAGGGAGTACGAAATTTGGCCCATCGTCCGGCGATGGAACGACACCGTCATGCTGACCCTCGTTGACACATATGCGAATGGCAACTACGGAATCTTGCCGGACTGCGTCCTCGAACAGTTTCGGAGACAGAATCCGTTCGCCGTACCGTCAACCAGATGACCTCTACCGTGGGCCACAAGCAGCCAATGGGTTCTAGACAAAAGTGCCGAAAGCAAACGTCCAGGTTCAATGCCTTCTGAAGGATCGACTCAATGCGCACAGTTCTTGCAGGCCTTGCAGTAGGCCTCCAAATCGCACTGATGTCGCCTGCGTGGGCAGACACGTCGACCGTGGTCGACTTGGCCACACGTCCAGGCGTGACACAGCGGATGATCTTTGTAGAACCGGATGGCAAACCACGAGCGGCGGCAGTCCTCATCGCTGGCGGCCATGGAGCGCTCAAGATCTTCCCGAACGGCAGCATTGGATGGGGAGACCAGAACTTTCTCGTTCGCAATCGAGGGCTCTTTGCTCAGCGAGGCATTGCGGTTGTCGTCATCGACGCAGCATCCGATAGGCGCTCGGGCCTGGCGGGGCTCAGAGATTCGGACGAACACGTCGCCGACGTCGAAGCGACCATCAAATGGTTGCGCGAGCGTACGGATGTTCCTGTGTGGCTGGTCGGACATAGCCGCGGGACAGAATCTGCTGTCGCTGCGACTCTTCGCCTAGGGCCGGGCCCCACCGGGCCGGATGGACTCGTTCTGGCCTCGCCCATTTCCAGCGAATCCACTTTTACCAAGGGGCATGCTGTATCGCATTTCAATTTGGAAAAGCTGCAGCTGCCCGTACTCGTGCTGGCCCATCACGAAGACGGCTGCTCGGTGACAGCGCCCAAAGACCTGCCACTTGTGGTGGATCGACTGACAGGCACCTCACGAAAGAATGTGGTCGAGTTGACTGGAGGGAAACCTTCTGGCGATCTATGTGCGCACCAAGGCACGCATGGGTTTGGCGGATTGGATTACCCGGCAGTTCAGGCTATTGCTGACTTCGTCCTGCAATGATGACAGCGCCTGCGTGCAGAGCCTGAAGTCGGCGGCTGAAGACGGTCAGTCGCGATGACGTCGCAATGGACTGGCTCAATCTGAAGCGCTCGTCGAAACGCTGCCCTCGGATTGCCAGCGGCCTTTTCCAACTTAGACCAAGTACAGGTCCGCGACCAAACTGTCTTGATTGCATTTGTTTAAGCGATCAAGCCCTGATTGAAGACGCCCAAGGCGTACCAGTCCGTCTGAAGATGCGCCATCTTGGTAAAAGAAAGCAATGTTTCCCCACGGAGCGTAGAAGCAAATGTCCCCCGATGACGGCGTATACGAACTCGGGGCGCCTTCAGTTGAAAGCTTGCGCGGCAGATCTGCGATCTTCTCTGTTGCCTCGTAGTCTTGCAAATGCAGCGTCATGGGAAGAAGCGAGGCGAAATCCGCTGCACTTGGACTGGTGTCAAGCTCTCCAGTTGCAACGACAGCACCGTCAACGACGATGTTGAGCTTCATTCGGCTCTTTTGTCTCGTTGAGCCAGAAGAATTTATTGCATCAGGTGGTCTGTCGCTCGACGTCATCAAATCAGTTTCTCCGGCGTGATCGGAAGATCGCGCACACGCTTGCCAGTGGCATGAAAGATCGCGTTGGCGATGGCGGCCGGAATCCCCACCATGCCCAGCTCGCCCATGCCCTTCACGCCCAGCGGATTGACGATGGTGTCTTCTTCCTCGACGAAGATGGTTTCGATGGAATGGATGTCGGCGTTCACCGGCACGTGGTAATGCTGCAGGTTGGCATTCATGATTCGGCCATAGCGGTGGTCGATCTCGGTCGCTTCTTCCAGTGCCATGCCGATGCCCCAGACCACGCCACCGATCTCCTGGCTGTGGGAGGCGAGCGGATTCAGGATCTTGCCGCAGGCGGTGACCTCGATAACGCGAGTGACCTTTACCGTGCCCAGGTCCGGATCGACCTTCACCTCGACGAACTGCGCGCCGTGCGCGAGCGAGGTGTACTTCGCGCGCTCGGGCGACGGTGTCGAGTCGTAGGTCTCGGCGATCTCGCTCGTGCCGGTGTGGCGCATGACCTCGGCGATGACGACCGAGCGCGACGGATCGCTCTTGAGGCTCAAGACGCCATCGAGCATGTCCACGTCCGCTGCGTTCGCGCCCTTCAGCGGCGACGCAGCATCCCGGTTCGCAAGATCCAGCAGCTTCGCGACGATGGTGAGCGCCGCACCTCGCACCGCCGAACCCACGCTGGATGTTGTCCACGAGCCGCCCTGCGCCGGCGCCTTCGGCTGCCGCGTGTCGCCCAGCTCGAAATGCACCTGGTCCAGCCGAAGACCGAGGAACTCGGCCGCGATCATGGTCATCACCGTGTAGGTGCCCGGCCCGATGTCGCTGGTCGCGCTGGTCACGCTCGCCGTCCCATCGGCACGGAAGATGACGCGTGCGCTGGCGGGCATCTGCATCGCACCCCACACGCTGGAGGCCATGCCCCATCCCACCAGCAGGCGGCCGTCGCGCATCGAGCGTGGCTCGGCCTTGCGGTTCTTCCAGCCGAACTTCTCGGCACCCAGGCGGTAGCACTCGCGCAGCGCCTTGCTGGAGAACGGCTTGCCGCTTTCAGGATCGACTTCGGCGTAGTTGACGAGCCGCAATTCCATTGGATCGATCTTGAGCGTGTAGGCCAGTTCGTCCATGGCGCATTCGAGCGCGAACATGCCACTCACCGCGCCGGGCGCGCGCATCCACGTCGGCGTGCCCAGATCCGTTGCCGCGACCTTCAACGGCGCGTGAAGGTTGGGGCAGGCATAGAGCTGCCGCGTGAAGCCGGTGGTCGAATCCGAGAACGCCTCGAACGACGAGGTGTTGTGGAACGCCTCGTGGATCATCGATGTCAGCTTGCCGTTGCGGTCGGCGCCCAGCGCGATCTTCTGGATGGTGTTCGGCCGGTAACCGTGTCCGGTGAACATCTGGGTGCGTGTGTAGACCACCTTGACCGGGCGCTTGAGTTCACGCGCCGCCATCGCCGTCAGCGACGGGTAGTAGTTCGGCTTGAGCGACGCGCCGAAGGCGCCCCCCACGAACGGAGACACCACGCGGATGTTCCCGGCAGGCACGCCGAGGCTTTCTGCCAGATGCTTCTGCACGCCGAAGACTTCCTGCGTCTTGTCGAAGATCGTGAGCTGATCGCCCTGCCAGAACGCGATGGCGGCGTGCGGCTCGATCGGATTGTGATGGTTGATCGGAATGCGGTACTCCGCCTCGACCTTGACCGCCGCGGCCTGCATCGCGGCGACCGGGTTGCCGCGGGGCGTGCCCTTTGCCGTGGCAGGGTCCGGCTGCGCGCGGTCCAGCACCGTCGAGAAGTCGGTGTTGTGCGACTCGGTCTGGTAGGTCGTTTTGACGAGCCGCGCCGCATACCTTGCCTGTTCGTAGCTCTCGGCCACGACCAGCGCGATCGGCTGGCCGTTGAAGAAAACGCGGTCCGATTGCAGCGGCCACGACCACGCTGGCGCTGCACCGGCCGCGGGTGCCGGACCGAGCCTGCCCGCGTTCAGATGCGTGAAGACACGGATCACGCCGCCCGCCTGTTCGGCTTCGCGCGTGTCGATGGCGGTGATGCGGCCCTTGGCCACCGTGCTCAGCACGATGAAGCCGTAGCTGACATTCGGGATCTGGAACTCTGCCGTGTACTTCGCCTTGCCGGTGACCTTGGCGAGCCCGTCGACGCGGGTCGTTTCCTTGCCTAGATAGCGTGCCATGTGATTTCCCTTCTTCACGCCAGGCGCGAAGCGCGCATCAGCGCCCGCACCACAGAACGGCGACCCAGTTCCACTTTGTGGGCGTTGTGCGCCAGCGGACGCGCATCGCGCAGCGCGGCTTCGGCAGCGCGTTGGAATGTGGCCTCGTCGGCACGCTGGCCCACGAGCACCGCTTCGGCCTCTGCACTGCGCCAGGGCTTGTGCGCGACGCTGCCCAGCACCACGCGCGCCTGCCGGATCCTGCTGCCGTCCATGTCCAGCGCGGCAGCCACGGAGACCATCGCGAAAGCGTATGAGGCACGGTCGCGCACCTTCAGGTAGTGCGCGTTGCGCGCGAAGTCTCCCGCGGACACGGGCAGCTCGATCGCGACGATCAACTCTCCATGCTCCAGGTTGTTGTCGCGCTGCGGCGTGTCGCCCGGCAGCCGATGAAAGTCGGTGATGGCGATCAGTCGCTCGCGGCCGTCCGGCGCGCGCACGCGCACCCTGGCATCGAGTGCGTACAACGCGGTGGCCATGTCGCCGGGATAGGTCGCGACGCAAGCCTCGCTCCAGCCGAGGATCGCGCCGATCTTGTTGAGGCCCTCGCGCGCGCCGCAGCCACTGCCGACCTCGCGCTTGTTGCACGGCATGGATGTGTCGTAGAAGTAATTGCAGCGCGTGCGCTGCAGCAGGTTGCCGCCGTTGGTGGCCATGTTGCGCAACTGACCCGAGGCGCCCGCGACGATCGCCTGCGTGAGCAGCGGGTAGTTCTCGCGGATCAGCGGGTGGTTGGCCGTCTCTGTGTTGGTGGCCAGGGCCCCGATAGAGAGGCCGGCGCGCGTGCGCTGGATGTCGCGCAGCGGCAGGCGGGTGATGTCGACCAGGCGCGTCGGGCGCTCGACGTCTTCTTTCATCAGGTCCAGCAGATTGCTTCCGCCCGCAAGGTATTTGGCTTGCGGCAGGGCCGACATGGCGGCGGTCGCGGACGTGGCATCCGTTGCCCGCACGTACTCAAACGGTCGCATGGCCGTCCTCCTTGCTGGGTGTCGTGGTCATCGCCAGCTGCGTCTCGGTGGCGAAGCCCCAGGTTTGCGCGGCCTGCCGGCCCGAATGCACCTCCTGAATCGCCGCGACGATGCCCGGGTAGGCACCGCAGCGGCAGATGTTGCCGCTCATGCGCTCCTTGATCTCGTCGTCGGTCAGGCGCGTGGTGGTCTTCCCGACGTTCTCGGTGACGTGGCTGACCTGGCCGCGCTGTGCTTCGCCCAACATGCCAACGGCGGAGCAGATCTGGCCCGACGTGCAGTAGCCGCACTGGAAGCCGTCGTGCTTGACGAAGGCCGCCTGCATAGGATGCAGCTGGCCTCCCTTCGCCAGTCCTTCGATGGTCGTGACCTCGCGGCCCTGCAGCGTAGCAGCCAGCGTCAGGCAGGAGAGGACGCGTTGTCCGTCCACCAGCACGGTGCAGGCGCCGCACTGGCCCTGGTCGCACCCCTTCTTGGAGCCTGTCAGCGCAAGGCGCTCGCGAAGCGCGTCGAGCAGCACGACGCGTGAGTCGATGTCCAGCGCATGCGGTGTGCCGTTGACCAGGAAGCTGACCTTCACGACGTTCTGCGCGACGACGGGCGCGGAGGCCGCGCCGGGCACAGGCGGCATCTGCGCGAGCGCAGATTCGGTCGCCAGCAGGTTGGCGGCGAAGAGGCCGATGCCACCGCCGCCGGTCTGCATCATGAACGTGCGTCGCGCTTGCCCCACGTCGTTGAGTGCGGGCATTTCTCGCAGCAGTGCCGCTTCGTCGGCATTGAGTTCGGACGGGAGATCATTCTTGATTTCGTGGGGCATGGACGGTGTCCTTTCAAAATGGGATGCGGTGGCAGTTCGCCAGCTCATCGCGGTGCGTGTTGGCCGGGGCCGTGCTTGACCGTGCGCAGCGAAGCCTTCTGCGGGCTTTTTTTTGGTTGTTCTTTGCCGCGTTCGACTGTGTCAAACACGCCGCGCGTCGACTACGTGACAAATGCTTAATGCCTTTATTACTTCAGCTAATGAATTTCAGGCCGCGGGCTGCGTTGAGTCTTCATTGCCTTGAGAATCCGACCTTGACGCTGCCCTGTCCGAGCGCTTGCGCCAAACCGGCCGGGTCGTCCACCCGACCCAGACGCGTGTACGAATACTGCGAATCGAACGTCAGATAGAAGACGACTACGGTGCTCGTGCCGTACAGCATGAGGTCGCCGTTGCGGATCGTTCCCGGTCGCCTAGCGTTCGCGGGCAACTCCATCGCCAAGTCGAACTTCTTTTCGTTGGCGTTGAGATCGGTCATGTCGAGCGTCATCGGCAGTCGCGCAGCGAACGCACGGGCGGCATCCGTATCGGCCAGGGTCACGGCCATGCGACGTTCGCCGACGGTCATCCACATGCGTGACTCGGCGTGACTGGCACCGACAGCGAGCAGGCCGATGCACAAGCCCGCAAGGTGCAGGCGCCACCGTCTGCGAGGTTTGACCGTCGTGGCGAAAGGAACGAGGCTTTGGATCATGTCGATTTCGTGCGGTCAGCACGCGCTGTCAAGACAACCAGAAACGCGCCGATCAGCAACAAGCCGGCGCTGAAAGAAAAGGTGCTCCGGTAGCCGCTACCGTCGAACAGCAGGCCACCCACCGTGGAGCCGAGCGCGATGGAGAGTTGCACCACCGCCACCATGAGCCCGCCGCCGGCTTCGGCGTCTTGCGGCAGCGTGCGTGCGATCCACAGCCACCAGCCGACAGGCGCTGCGGTTGCCACCAGGCCCCAGACGCCCAGCAGCACCGTCGTGGCAGACACCGAGTCTCCCGCGGCGACAAGCGTCACCGCGATCGCGGCCATCAGCACCGGAATGATCGTCAGCGTGCCGTAGAACCCGAGCTTCAGAAACCGGCCGATGACCGTGGTGCCGACGAAGCCAGCGACACCCAGCATCAGCAGCACCAGCGACAGCGTTGACACATCGACCTGCGTCACTGTCTCCAGGAACGGCCGCAGGTAAGTGAACAGCGCGAACTGCCCCATGAAGAAGATGCCAACTGCCAACATGCCGAGCACGACCAGCCGGTTCTTGAAGAGCCTGAAGACATTGCCCGAGCCACGCGAACGTGGCTGTACCTTCATGGCCGGCAGACTGAACCACTGCCAGACGAATGCGATCGCCGCCACCGGCACCAGGCAGAAGAACGCGCCGCGCCACCCGATGACCGAGGAGAGGAAGCTGCCCAGCGGCGCCGCCACGACCGTGGCCAGCGCATTGCCGCTGTTGAAGATCGCGAGTGCACGCGGCACCTTGGACGGTGGCACGAGTTGCATGGCGGTGGCCGCCGACATGGACCAGAAGCCTCCGACCACGACACCGATCAGCGCCCTGCCCGCCATGTAGGTCAGGTAGTTGGGTGCGAGCGCGACGATGGCCCCCGAGAGGCACATCAGCGCGGTCAGCGACAGCAGCAGTGCTTTGCGGTCGATCCTCGTGGCGATTGCCGAGATCGACAGGCTGGTAAGCACCGCGAAGGCGCCGGAGATGGCGATGCCCTGTCCCGCCATGCCTTCGGTGACCTTGAGGTCGGTCGCCAACGGCGTCAGCAGGCTGACGGGCATGAACTCCGAGGCGATCAGTGCAAAGACGCACAGCGTCATCGCGAAGACTCCGCCCCAGTGGGCTGGCTGCGCTTCGCTTCGTTCGTCTGAATCGGCGCTGCCGGCCGACGCGCCAATGGCTTGTGCCGTCATCAGGCGCTCGCCCCAACGAGGTGCTTGTTGAAGAACGAGGTGAGCTTGTCGAAAGGGATCAGCGTGACGCGGTCGTACAGATCCACATGGCCGGCACCCGGAACGATGAACAGCTCCTTCGGTTCGGCGGCGCGCTTGTAGGCGTCTTCGCTGAACTC
Source organism: Variovorax sp. AC103 (assembly GCF_979254005.1). Lineage (NCBI taxonomy): Bacteria > Pseudomonadati > Pseudomonadota > Betaproteobacteria > Burkholderiales > Comamonadaceae > Variovorax > Variovorax sp. AC103. The sequence continues at coordinate 334,240 of NZ_CEEDFC010000005.1, forward strand.
CCTGGAATGGGCCTGGTCACCAGTGATGAACAGCATCGGCCGAGGCGAGATCGTCTCGATGTCGTTGAACGGGTAGAAGTTCATGAACTTCACGTTGCTGGTCAACGTCGGCATCGTGGTGGTGCGCGCCGATGCGCCCTTGGGGGTGAACTCGCCGCGCGGCGTGCGATAAAAATCGAAGAACTCGCGTTGGATGGGATGCGTATCGGCTGCCAGCGCGAGCACCGTTCCGCCGGTGTATTGGACAGCGCTGCCGTTGAACTCCGCCTGCCGTTGCTCGGCGGCCGCAGCGATGATCTGCTTGCGCTGAGCGACCGTCTGCGAGTGGTTCAGCGCATCGCGGTTGGCCGAGCCCATGTCGTACATGCTCACCGTAGCGATGGCCTTCATCCGCGGATCGATCTTGGCTGCACTGATGACGAAGCTGCCGCTGCCGCACACGCCGATGGCGCCGATCTGCTGCTTGTCGACGAGCGCCTGGCTGCCAAGGTAATCGACTGCAGCGCTGAAGCTCTCGGCATACATGTCGGGCGAGACGGCATTGCGCGGCTGTCCGTCACTGCCGCCCCAGAACGCGAGGTCCAGCGAAATCGTCACGAAGCCCTGTTCCGCCATCTTGGTCGCGTAGAGATTCGCGCTCTGTTCCTTTACCGCCCCCATGGGATGACCGACGACGATCGCCGGGCTGCGCTTCTTGCGGTCCAGCTTTTTGGGAAAGAAGAGGTTTCCTGCGATGGTCATCTGGTACTGGTTCTTGAAGCTGACCTTTTGCACGGTGACTTCGTCGCTCGTGTAGAAATTGTCTGCGCCGCTTGACAACCGGGTGCTCTTCATCGGCGCCGCTGCCAATGTGGCGCCAGTCGTCGACAACATGCCGGCGGCAGCGGCGCCGGTGCCAGCCATCTTCAAAAATTCGCGGCGGTCGGAAGGGGTGCCTGTATGGGTTTTCATGGTCGATGTTCCTTTACGGCAAGTCTGCCGATCGACGAGGAAATTGACTAGGTAATGAATGCTTAATACATTTATTAACTCCACTAATCAGTGCGCGCCCCGCGAAGACCAACATGCCAAGACGCAATCTCAACGACCTCCTGGCCTTTGTGACGGTGGCCCGCGAAGGCAGCTTCACCAAAGCGGCTGGCACATTGGGCGTTACGCAATCGGCGCTCAGCCAGGCGATCCGCGGCCTGGAAGAAGGCCTGCAGATCCGCCTGCTCACACGCACCACACGCAGCGTCGCACCTACATCGGCTGGAGAGCGACTCATGAAGGCGATCGGCCACCGCTTCGACGAGATCGAGGCCGAACTGGAAGCACTTACCGAATTGCGCGACAAGCCCGCCGGCACCGTGCGCATCACCTGCGGCGACAACGTGCTGCACACGGTGCTGCTGCCCAAGCTCACGCCGCTGCTGCGCGAGTACCCGGAGATCAAGCTGGAGTTCGACATGAACTACAGCTTTCGGGACATCGTGGCCGACCGCTTCGATGCGGGCGTGCGCATGGGCAACACGATCGACAACGACATGATCGCAGTGCCCATCGGCCCGCCGCTGCAGATGGCGGTGGTGGCATCGCCCGAATACTTCGCCGTCCATTCCATTCCCAAGACGCCGGCCGATCTGACGAAGCACGCCTGCATCAACCAGCGCATGCCGACATCGGGCGGACTCTATGTGTGGGACTTCGAGAAGCGTGGCCGGAAGGTCAACGTCCGCGTGGATGGGCCGCTGATCTTCAACACCGCGCCTCCGCAGATCGACGCATCGCTGGCCGGGCTCGGCATCTCGCTGCTGCCGGAAGACGAGCTGATGGCGCACATCGACTCGGGGCGGCTGGTTCGCGTGTTGCAGGACTGGTGCCCCAAGTTCGCCGGCTACCACCTGTACTACCCCAGCAAGCGGCAGCCGTCGCCGGCCTTTTCGCTGGTGGTAAAGGCATTGCGCTTCAGCGCTTCGCGGTAAAAGCAGTTCGCTCGGGTTTGCGATACCTGAGCGCCTCGATCACCAGCGCCAACGCCGGCGCGATCTGGCGCCGGTTCGCATAGTAGAGGTGATAGCCCGGAAAGGTCGGCCACCAATCTTCCAGCACCGGAATCAGTCGGCCTGCTTCAATGTGTGGCTTCATCAGGTCGTAAGGAACATAGGCAAAGCCCAGGCCGTCGAGCGCTGCCTGCAGCATCAGGGCCGTGCTGTTGAAGATGGTCTGCCCGTCGACCTTCACGTTGACCGACTTTCTACCCTTCTCGAAATCCCACGCGTACAGGTTGCCGCGCGTCGGCAGGCGCAGGTTCACGCACCGGTGTTCGGTCAGGTCCTGCGGCTTCTTCGGCGATGTCTTGCCCGCCAAGTACTCAGGGGAGGCAGCCACCGACATCCGCATGTCGGGCGAAATGCGCACGGCCACCATGTCCTTGTCGATCCGGTCGCCGACTCGCACGCCGGCGTCGAAGCGCTGCGCCGCGATGTCGGTGAAGCCGTAGTCGACGCTGAACTCGATCTGGATGTCGGGGTACTGCTTGAGCAAGGGCATCAGGCGCGGCCAGAGCGCGGTGCCGATGGCGTGGTCGTGTGCGGTGATGCGCACCGTGCCGGCCGGCTTGTCGCGCATCGCGCTGAGCTGACCTAGTTCGGCCTCGATCTCCTGCAGACGCGGCGCCACCGTGTCGAGCAGGCGCGCGCCGGCTTCCGTGGTCGAAACGCTTCGGGTGGTTCGCGTTAGAAGCCGCACGCCCAGCCGCGCTTCCAGCGCCAACATCGCGTGGCTCAACGCCGAGCGCGAAAGACCAATTTGCGCTGCCGCTCGGGTGAAGCTCCGCTCGCGAGCGACCACCACAAATGCTTGCAGATCGTTCAGGTTTTCTTTGGCCATTGGTGATTGATTTGCACAAGTGCATGCTGATTTTGCAGTCTTCTCGGAAAACCGGCGCAGAAATACAGTGGGGCGAATGCAAAGGCCACTCCTATGAAACTCATCCGTCCCGGCACTCAAGCATCCGCCAAGGGCCCTGCTGAATGCTTCACTGGCTCCGTCCGCATCGACTTGCTGAACAACCCGCCGCCGCCTGCGCGCACGTCGTGCGCCAGCGTTACCTTCGAGCCCGGTGCGCGTTCGGCTTGGCATACCCATCCACTGGGCCAGACACTGATCGTCACGGCGGGCTGCGGGTGGACCCAATGCGAAGGCGAGCCGATCGTAGAGATTCGTGCGGGAGATGTCATCTGGTGCCCGCCCGGCCACAAGCACTGGCACGGCGCGACCGCCACAACTGCGATGACGCACATTGCCGTGCAGGAAGCGCTCGACGGCAAGAACGTTGAATGGCTGACGCACGTTACCGATGCAGAGTATTTCGCAGGCCCGGCGGCCACTGCGACAACGCATGGCTGAGCTATTTCGTTGAGCTGGTTTCAGATCAATAAGGAGTCCCATTTGAACCACCGTCTTCGCGCCTTGGGCGCATGTTTTTGGATGGCGCAGGCCTGCGCGGCTTACGCCGTGGAACCCGCCGTGCCCATCACAGCCCAGCAGATTTTTCGCGCGGGAGCCACGCCATCCGTGGCTGGTCCTGAGGCGACCTTCACCGGTCGCGTCAGGGTCGATCAGCTCTGGCCCGCCACCAGCGGGATTACCGCAAGCGGCGGCTACGTTACTTTTGAGCCGGGTGCACGTTCTGCGTGGCACACCCATCCTGCCGGACAGCGGCTGGTCGTCATTTCAGGTGCAGGCCGCACACAGGAGTGGGGCAAGCCCGTTCAGGAGCTACGAGCCGGGGATGTCGTCTGGTGCCCGCCGGGTGTGAAGCATTGGCACGGTGCATCGCCTGCAGTGGCGATGACACATCTTGCGGTGACAGGAATGCTCGATGGAAAGAACGTCGAATGGATGGAGAAAGTCAGCGATGAACAGTACACAACACGTTAAGCGCTTCTCGAAGCTTGCCCTCGGCCTGGCAATCGGCGCTGTGGCCATGATGGAGCATGCGCCCTCGCATGGACAGACCTCAGCGGCGACGCAGCGGGAGTCTGCGTCCGAGACCCTCTCAATGCGCCAGCAGGCCATCGTTCCGATCGCGGCGTTCGGCGCTTCTGGTGACATGGCCCGGCTCGCTATCGCGCTCGATCAGGGCCTGGACGCCGGGTTGACCGTCAACGATGCGAAGGAAGTGCTCATACAGCTCTACGCCTACGCAGGATTTCCGCGCAGCTTGAACGCTTTGAACGAACTGATGAAGGTCGTCGAAGCACGCAAGCAACGCGGCATACAGGATGCACAAGGGCAGCTGCCTGGAAGGCCCATTCCAACCGGCGAAGCGCTGCTCGCGGCCGGCACCGCGAACCAGACCAAGCTGCTGGGCGGTCCCGCAAAGGGCGCCATCTATGACTTCGCGCCAGTGGTGGATCAGTACCTGAAGAGCCATCTGTTTGGTGCCATCTTCGAGCGCGATAACTTGGATTGGCAAAGTCGCGAGCTCGCAACCGTCGGGATGTTGTCGGCGTTGCCGGGGGCTGACGCGCAACTGCAGGCACACATGGGCTTCAGCATGAATGTGGGCATCACGGCGGGCCAGCTGGATCAGTTAACGAAGGTATTGGCCGCGAAGGTGGATGGGCAAGCTGCAACGCGGGCTCACGATGCGCTTGCGCGCCAACTGGCGTCGCGGACAAAGAGCTGAGTGAATCGTTGAGGTTGGTTTGTAGCAAGGATGGAAATCGTCGCTCTGCATGCGCTACCCCGAGCAGACCGTCATCCACCTTGAAAAAGTATCTATCGCGCTTCCATTTCGCCGGGCGCGTGCAAAGCGTTTAGCTGCAACGGCTGCTTTGCAGGGCGGAGCAGCCTTTCGCTGGCGGACTCCGGGCGGCCGCAATCGCTGCGAAGCAGCGCTTCGGCGAGGTCCAGCAACGGACCGCCCCGGGCCCTGCGCCGCCGGCAGTGCTCTGGCTAGATTCGGGCATGAGAGGCCATCCAGCAAAGTTCTGGCACCAGTCATCCGATAGCAACCCATATCCGAACTTGACTGCTTTCCGGCGTCCGACCGGAGCAACCTGATGTCCCAACCGGCCCGGTGGCGTCGACTCCCTTCGACTCCAGTCGGCCAAAACCAGCGATTGGCTGGTCACCTAAATGAACCCCGCAACCCTTGGTCGAGGGCAGGACTTGTCAGTTTGCGCGTTTCGCTGCCCGCCAGCCTGCTCCAAGTACTCTACAAACCCGTCGAAGGCATCCAACAAGGGCTGGAACCGCGCCGCACCGCCTTCCAGTTGGCCCAAGGCGTAGCAGGTCGCCTCCAGCGTGGACAGTTGGTCAGGCCCATGGGCTTTGCGGATACGGTAGTGCGAAGGCGGCAGGTTGCGCAGCGCCAAGCGGGGCAACTGTTGCAGTGGCGGGCTTTGGTAGAGCATCTTTCGGCTTTTGCGCCAGGTGCCGTCCAGCACGACCAGACGCAGGCGCGACTGGGCTTGCAGCCACTCGCGCGGTAGCGGGGGCTCAACCCGCAGGTCCGGCGCGGAATCTTGCAGACTGTCCGGGTACAGCAGCAGCGTGTGCTTGCCGTCCACCGGCCACACCGGCACGGCAAATGCCTCACCCACCACCAAGCGGCAGTGCGCCAAGCTGAGGTGCAGCAGGCGGGCGCTGCCTTTGGCCTGATGTACCTCCATCGGGTGCTGCAGCACCAGTACCTCCACCGCGTGGGCGGTGGGCGCGACCCAGCGGCAAATGCAGGCGCTGAGCGGGCGCAGGCAAGCGGTGCACTGGGGGCGTGGAACTGAAGCGGCGGACATGGCCGGATTTTATTCAGCGTGCCTGGCTGGGCAGTGCGTGAAAGGAGATGTCTCATAGCTTTGGCGCGACGACCGGCCGCTTTGAACAATGTCGGAAGACCGCATTGGCACTGAGCAGTCATGACTAGCGGCCGATAGCAGCCATCGTATTTTCGCGAGAGGCGCGCCGCGTTATCACGCGATGCTGCTGCGCTGCAGGCGTTCCGTACCCCCAGCCGAGATGTCTTCGAACACAGAATCAAGCGCAGCAAATACTTCCCAACGGTCCGTCCCCAGGTGCTGCGCAGCTTTGTCGATTACAAGAAGCTCCAGTTCCTCCTCTCGCTTGCCTTTCCATAGCTTGTCAGCAAGCGCAACGGAGAGCTCTTCCAATCCCAGACCGGGGCTGCGCCATGCTGCGTGAGATACACAGCACTCGGCTATCTCGACCTGAACATCGTTCTCAAGCATCAACCGCTTGCCTTCGGCTTCATGGAGCGACCCGGGTCCGCTCATCTCCTCCGGATGCAGAATCTTTCCGGCGTCGTGGATTGCCACGCCCAACTCAATTCGTTTTGCATCGACGTCTAGCCCCAATTTTGCGTAGCGTTCCACGAGCATGTCGGCGGCTTCTCCAACCAATTGAACATGAAGCAGCAACCGCGGAGGAGCACCAAGCCGCTTCAGCAGTTGATATGCATCTGTGCGACTGCGCAGCATTTTCGGCTTGACTTGATAGTTGAGTTTCCGCTTCGCTGATCGGGACACCTTGTGGCGGCACGGCGAACGACGGGTTCTCCGCGGCGACGCGTTCGCGCCGGAAAAGCGGATATTTTTCATAAGTACGGGTTTGAACCTTTAGCCTACGGCACGGCCAGTTGCTCCAGGGCAAACTGCGCACCGCTGATGAACGTCGGGTCCTGGCCCGTCAGTTGCCTTCCCGCGTCAGCCCCCAGAATTCTGCAGCACCACGCCACCAACAGGTTGGATTGCACTCAAAATCTGTGCGTTCCTGCGCTTTCCGCCGACCTTTCGTTGAACACCACCACCATCGACACGTCCAGCAGCCTGCGAGTGCTGCGCGAGCATCTTTCCTCGGCCTATGCGTCGCGCAACGCCGGCGTGTGCGGTCATCTCTGCTTCACCTTCATCGGCGGCGCGATGGGCTACTTCTATTTGAAGTTGCCCATGGTGCTGCCCTTTGTGGCGATGCTTGTCTTCGCGAACCTGTACGTGCTGTGGGCCCCGCGCTGGCATCCCGAGGTGCCACTGGCCGATGGACCGCGTTGGGCGCGCAGGCACACCCTTCAGATGATCCTGATCGGCGTGGCCACCGCACCCGTGCCCTGGTTCTTCGTATCGACGCAAAACCCGGAGGTGACGGCCCTGATGGCCATCCTGATCATGGTCGGCTGCGGGCTTGCCATGCAATCGTTGTGGCCCATGACGGCCTCGCTGTTCGGCTATGGCATTCCGATGATGGGAGGACTGATTGGTGCGTTGCTCTGGCACAGCGATGGCGTGAACCTGTTCCTGGCAGCCGTGGGCACGGCCTATTTGCTGTTTGCGCTGCGCCGCGGCGTCTTGCAGCACAAGCAGCTGACCGATGCGCTGATCCTGCGCTTTGAGAACGAGTCGCTCGCAAGCCGCCTGACAGAGCAGATCGCGGCGACCGAGCGCGCCAGCGTGGAGAAGACGCGCTTCCTTGCGGCCGCCAGCCACGATCTGCGCCAGCCCCTGCACGCCATCGCGCTGTTCGGTGCGGCGCTGCAGAACGCGCTGCATGATCACCCCGAGCACCAGAACGCCGAGCGGCTCATGCGCTCGGTCAATGCGCTGGGCCACTCGCTGGACACCATGCTCGATGTCTCCCGCCTCGACGCCGGCGTGATCACCCCGGACATCCGGCCCGTCGCGCTCGACACGCTGCTGGTGTCGCTCAACCATGTTTTCCTGGCGCGTGCAGAGCAGGCGGACCTGCAGCTGCGGGTACAGGCCAGTGGTGCATGGGTTTACAGCGACGCCCAGTTGCTGCAGAGGATGCTCTCGAACCTCGTTGACAACGCGCTCAAGTACACGGTGCGCGGCGGCGTCATCGTGCGCGTGCGCTCGCGCGGCGAGCGCCTGTGGATCGAGGTGCGCGACACGGGCATCGGCATGGCGCCCGAGCAGCTGGGCCGCATCTTCGAGGAGTTCTACCAGATCAACAATCCGGAGCGCGATCGTGCACGCGGCCTCGGTATCGGCCTGTCCATCGTGCAGCGGCTGTCTCGGCTGCTCGATCATCAGGTTCAGGTGCACTCACGCGTGGATCGCGGCACGCGCTTTCGCGTGCACCTGGCGCCAGCACACCCCCCGCCCGACACGTCACCCGGCCCGAGGCCGAGCACCCCGCAGCAAGGTGGATTGCCGCGCCGGATGCCGCCCCAGCCTCCGACGCCGGCCTTGGCGCGGCGTGTGCTGCTCATCGACGATGAGGCCGAGATCCGCCAGGCGATGAGCGAGTTGTTGCGCGCATATGCATTCGATGTACAGGCGGTGGTCGACGAGGGCACGGCGGCCATGGCACTGTCTCAGGCGGAAGCCGAGGGGCGAGCGTTCGAACTGCTGCTGTGCGACTATCGATTGGCCGACGGTGGCAGCGGACTCGATGTGGGCCTGCGCTTGCGTTGGCGCAATGGCACGCGGATGCCGCTGCTGCTGATCACGGGGGAGACCGCGCCCGAGCGCCTGCAGCGGGTGCGCGAATCCGGTGTCCCCGTGCTGTTCAAGCCCGTGAACGCAGACACATTGCTGGATACCATCGACGCGGTGTTGAAGAGGGTATGAATGCCGCAACCCAAGTTGACCGAGGACACCCAGCCTTGGCAGCCCGGTGCCAGCCTTTCAGGGCGTTCTTGTCAGGTACCAAGCTGATGAATGGCCGCCCTGGTGCGTTTGCCGAGCTTGATATACAGCTCGACCGCTTGATCGTTTGACAGTCGCTTGCCGAACCTCATCTGCCATGAAATATCTACGCCATCCTCTTGTTTTTTTCGCCGCGGTCGCGTGCACCCACATTGGCGCTCAAACGACGGGCGCCGCACCGCAGGCATCCATTTCTGAGTCCAATGCCGCCGTGTTCAAAGCTTGCGCCGTCGCTCCTGCAGCGAAGGGAGCGTGCCCGCTCGATGCGGTCTTTGGGCTCTTCAAGCTCGCGCCCAACAACGACGTGCTGGACTTCAAGGTTTCGAAAATCGTACCGCGGACGATCAACCAAAACTACGGTTGGATCCTGAAACTCAACCAGAAATCTGGCAAGGTCCGCGTTCTCGAACGCGCGACATTGCCGCAGACCCCGAAGACGTGGGGCAGCGGTGGCCAGCCTTACGGCACGTCAGCGGATCGCAAGACCATTTCGCTGGACGTGACCCTGACCATCTACGACGGCACCATTTCGAAGTCTTGGGACGTGGCCGATGGCGATCCTGCCGGCCACTACCTGATCAGCGCCTACGTCGAAAACGCCGATCCGGTGCAGTTCGAGTTTGATGTCATCGATCCAAAATGACCAACTTCCGTCGGCATGAGCAGATCCGTTTGCGCAGCGATCAGGTGGAACCAGAGAGAAGTTCCTTGGCCCGAGCCAACAATTCCTTGGTCGTCTTCTTGGCTGGCGTCGATCCGCTGTCTTCCCGGCGAGCCGCTCGACGACAAGTCGGTGCCCCATTCCAACGGCGATCTCCAGCAGCTCCTCCTGGGGCGGATGGATCACTGTGTAGTCCGTGTCGACTTCCGCACACCGTGACACGGCTTCATCGAAGAGCCGCTCAAAGCGGTCCGTATCGTGCCGGGCGTTCAACAGCAACTCGAAGTAAGCCCACTCCACCATATGCCTGTCGTTCGGAACACCTTGCGCGGCCCAATCGAAGGCGATGGCCTGGCGCAGCAGCGGCTCTGCCGTCTCGATCTCCGCTGCACGATTGAATGCGATGCGCGCGGTCGCCAATAGCGAATGCCGAGAAAGGCGCGTCGGCTCTCTCTTTGATCAGTGCGCGCGTTGCGTCGTGGTCAAAAGTCGGCAGGTTCATTGCTGGACAAAAAAAAGCGGGAGAAGAATCGTGCCGTGACCGTGCAGGTCTGCCAGTGGCCAAGCCCACTCTGCGAATCAAACGTCCAGCTTGTACGGATAGCGCTCTGCCAAGCCCATCGACAAACTGTTCATTGCCAAAGCAATTTCGCCAACGTTCGGGATGCTGCCCGTACATTGCTCCACCTGTGCCATCAGGTCGGCCAACTGGAGCCATTGCATGAAGTCGATACCCATATCGATCCCCTGCGCACTGGTTCCCTGGTCGTGGTCGAGAAACGCAACCCTGGAGGCGAATTCCGTTCTCCTCAGAAGCCACGCATCGCCAGTGCCTGAGGCGCCGATAACCCACCAGGTCTTCCCAAGGTCAATCATTGGATGATCTCTGCCAGCGGTCTCTTGCAGCATCTGCGCCAGATTCAGCAGCACGAAGTCCCCCGCGATTTCCTGCGCGCCAACGAAGTCGGCCAATGACAGATAGTCGGCGGGCAAGCATGCCGCAAGTACTTCTCGAGACTTCCGCGAAATGGTGACGGATGCGCGGTCGCGCGAACTCAGGTCCGCCACGATGTGGCTACTGGGACGTATGACCAACAAACTTGAAACCCCCTCATGTGATTGTTCCGATGATGCTGCCATTCGGGTCTGGCCGCTTTCAGCCGGTGGTTCAGGCCCGGCACTCAGTGGGCCTGAGGGTCGAAGTAGGCCTCCCACGACAGCCGCGAAGGTTGGAGGCCCTCGGCCCTTCGGAAGGAAGCCATGGCTTCCTCGTCTGCGCCGCAGTTCATCTTTGCCACCCCCAGATTGAAGTACGTATTCCGGTCAGTTGACCCGAGTTCAACCGCGCGCTGTAGGACGGATGCCGCCTTTTTGTGTTCGCCCCGGTCGCAGAGCACAGCGCCCAGGCACGTCGCCGCAAGGACGTTGCCGGGGACTTCAACGAGCGCCCTCGCGAGCATCGCTTCTGCGGAGGTCAGGTTTTCCTCCCACTTGTCAGGCTCCTTCCAGGCCTCCTGGACAAGCGACCGACTGGCCGAAATGATGTGCAAGTTCATGTGGGTTGAGGCTTTTCGCGGGCGGCGTCTTCGGGTGGCCGCGTGCGAGAACTTTCTTCAAAATCCATGCAGTGTTCCATGCACTCTTATCCTCGCCAAGCCATGTCGTCGAACGTTTGATGGTGGCGGCATCCTGCCGCACGTGCGCCAACGTCAGCGCCTCTCAAAACCGTTCTTCACACCGAAGATGCTGTGCCGAGCTTGCGACAAATCAAGACACGCGGCACAGTCACGTTTTTACCTTCAGCGCACCGAAGAGAAGATCAAATGCCAAAAGCCTACTGGGTCAGCGCGTATCGCGCAGTCAACGATTCCGAAAAACTTGCCGCTTATGCAAAGCTGGCCGGCCCGGCACTCACTGCCAACGGCGCGCGCTTCCTGGCGCGCGGCGAACCGTCCAAGGTCTATGAACTCGGCGCGATGCAACGCACCGTACTGATCGAGTTCGACAGTGTTGAACAAGCAGTTGCCGCACACGACAGCCCGGCATACCAGGCCGCATTGGCTGCACTGGGCGACGGAGCCGACCGCGAGATTCGCATCATCGAAGGCGTTTGAGTGGCAGGAGCGCGACGCTCCCCCTTTGAGTACCCGCGGGCAGCAGAAGCTTTCGCCAAGGCGCGCTTGCAAGACAGTGGGCCCGCGTCTCTCGTTTCCCCGCTGCTGGTCTACATACCGCCGACATGCGCGAGAGCAGCGCCGTGGCCCAGTCTGTACTGGCGCACGAGCGTCGAGTCGCCATGAACGTCGACAGCTCGACTTCGGAGTGCGACCAACTGAACGCCTTGATCGCCTCGATCGACGCCGCGGCCCGCCAGCCGCAGCCGCCGTTCGAGCAGGACCGGCTCAAGGACCAACGCAGGCACGCACACGACCGCCGATTCGCGCTGCGCTGCGGCTAATCCCCCGCGGCCAGGCCCCGCGCGTCGGGTTCGGCGTGCGGATCATCTGCGGCGCGCAATGGCAGCACACCCGAGACCTCGCGCAGCCGCTTGTGCGCAGCCCCCTCCCACGCGATGGGCTGCTGGTTCTTCGCACGCAGGTAGTGGTGCGTGAACACGGCCAGGTAGGCCTCCAGTGTTTGCGCGGCGACGTGCTCGCCTGCCAGGTCCATGCACAGGGCCGCCACCTCGCTGGTGCAGAAGTGGTCGTCGCGCCCGGAGCGACGCAGCTGGTACTGCGTGATCTGCTCCGGCTGCAGGCTCAGCACGGGCAGCGGATCGAGATACGGGCTTCTGGTGAACATCTTGCGGGCCTCGCCCCACGTTCCGTCCAGCAGGATGAAGAGCGGACGCTTCGCGGGCTCGCCGCCGGTAGGGTCGGCGGGGTCGGCGGGGTCGGCGGGGTCGGTGGAGTCGGGCAAGGGCACGGCATGCACCACGCGCTCGGGCGCCGCGTACTGCCCCGGAAACACCACGTACGGCTGCCACTGCGGGTCGCCCAGCAAGGCCAGCAATGCGGGGTCGGTCTCGGTGCGCGCCCAGCCGAAGGCGAAGGTGTCGGCGACCACGTCGGCGATCAGCCAGCCCGTGTTGGTCGGCTTGAGCGGCTCGATGTCGGCCATGAGCAGGCACACCCCCGCGCGCGTGGTCAGCAGGGGCCGCAAGGCACACATGCAGTGGCTGGGCACCAGCCGGCAGCCGGCGCAGCGCTCGCGCTTGAAACCGCCACGGGCAAGAAAGGGCTTGGCGCTTCGCGCCAGGCGCGCGGCGCGAAGAAGGGAGACGGCGTGGGGCATGCAGTGATTCTCGGCGGTGTCTCAAAGCGGGTTGGCGGCCGAAAACCGGCCCGCCCCGCCGCGTTGCGTCCGAACAGCGCCAGCGGCTAGGCAATCGCGGGAGGGCCAGCCTCGGGAAGAAAGGTCCTGACATGCGCCGCGAAGGCAGCCGTCAACGCGGTCGGCTCGTCACGAGCGAATGCAAGCTTGACCCCGACGCCCGGCAGATCGGGGAACCCCTGCGCCGACGTCAGGATCTCCAAGTCGTCGGGAACGGCGGTTCGCGTCAGCACGATGACGGCCAGGCCGGAGCGCGCCATGCCGACCAGGCCCGACAGGCTGCTGCTGGCATAGGCGAGCCGATAGGCGCGACCCGCGGCCTCCAGCGCCTGCCTGGGCAGCAGATGGTCGAGTGCATCGGGCGCGCCCAGCGCCAGCGGCAGCGGATCGATCGACGCGGCGGCGCCGCCGCGCTGCGTCACCCAGACCAGAGGCTCGTGGCGGATCACGTCGCCACCCACCGCACCGCCCGTCTCGGCCACCGACACCGACACCAGCGCCAGGTCGACCGCACGCCGGGCCAGCAGCTCATGCAGGCGGGGTGTCGGCGCGCACATCACTTCCAATTGCACCCGCGGGTGCAGGCTCGCAAAGCCTTGAAGCAGGTACGGCAGGAACACGACGGCATAGTCGTCCGGGCAACTGAAGCGCAGCACGCCCGACAGCTGCTCGCCGCGCAGTTCGGCCAGGGCTTCGTCGTGCTTGCGCAGCAGTTCCCCCGCGCGCACGAGCAGCCGCTCGCCGGTGGCAGTGAGCGTCACGCCTCGCCCGGTGCGATGCAGCAGCGGTTGCGCCACGATGCCTTCGAGCCGCTGCATCTGCATGCTGAGCGCCGACTGCGTGCGCCCCACGCGCAGCGCAGCCTGGCCCAGCACGCCGGTCTCCGCGATGGCGACAAAGCTGCGAAGCAGGTCGATGTCCAGGGATTGGCTCACGGGATGAATTCTCCTGATAGCTGAGTTCAAAACAATTCGCTTCCCGGCGCGGGAGGTGCTGCGTAAGGTGCGTCATTTTGATCGGGAAGCATCGACATGAGCAGGAACAACGACCCCCAGTTCTGGCAGCAGGCCCAACGGCACCTGGTGCGCTACGGCGGCAGCTTCGAGCCCCTGATCATCGAGCGTGCGCAGGGCTGCTTCGTCTACGACGCGGACGGCCGGGGCATCCTCGACTTCACGTCGGGGCAGATGAGCGCCTTGCTGGGGCACTCGCATCCGGACATCGTCGCGGTGGTGTCGGAACACATGCGCACGCTTGACCATCTCTTCAGCGGCATGCTGTCGCGCCCGGTCGTCGAGCTGGCCACGCAGATCGCGCGGCACGCGCCCGCAGACCTGGAGCGCTGCCTGCTGCTGAGCACGGGCGCCGAGTCGAACGAAGCGGCCATCCGCATGGCCAAGCTGGTCACGGGCCGCCACGAGGTGGTGGCGTTCACGCAGTCGTGGCACGGCATGACCGGCAGCGCGGCGGCGGCCACCTACAGCGCGGGCCGCAAAGGCTACGGCCCCACGGCGGCCGGCTCGTTCGCAATACCGGCGCCCAACGCCTACCGGCCCCGCTTCACGACGCCGGACGGCGCGCTGGACTGGCGCCGCGAACTCGACGACGGTTTCGAGCAGGTCGACCGGCAGTCGACCGGCGCGCTCGCCGCGTTCATCGCCGAACCCATCCTCAGCAGCGGCGGCATCCTCGAACTGCCGCCGGGCTACATGGCGGCGCTGAAGCACAAGTGCGAAGAGCGCGGCATGCTGCTGATCGTCGATGAGGCGCAGACCGGCATCGGCCGCACCGGCCTGATGTTCGCCTGCGATCGCGACGGCGTTGCCCCCGACATCCTCACGCTTTCCAAGACCCTGGGCGCGGGCCTGCCGCTGGCCGCGATGGTGACGACCGCCGCCATCGAAGAAGAGGCGCATGCGCGCGGCTTCCTGTTCTATACGACGCACGTCTCCGACCCGCTGCCCGCGGCAGTCGGCCTGAAAGTGCTGGAGGTGGTGGAGCGCGACGGACTTGTCGAACGCGCACGCACCGCAGGCGAGCGCCTGGCGCAGGGGCTGCGAAGCTTGCAGCAACGCCACGAGTGCATCGGCGATGTGCGTGGGCGCGGCCTGCTGCTCGGGCTGGAACTCGTCACCGATCGAAAGACCCGCGAACCGGCCTTCGAACTCGGCGAGGCCATCACGCGCGAGTGCATGCGGCTCGGGCTGAGCATGAACATCGTGAAGCTGCCGTCGATGGGCGGCGTGTTCCGCATCGCACCGCCGCTGACGATCAGCGACAGCGAGCTCGACCTTGGTCTGGAGCTGCTCGACAAGGCGATAGACACTGCCGTGCGAGCGGCGCCGCGCGCACGGCAATCCGTCGCATAGCAGCAGGCAAGGCCGACCGGCCGCGCGCCGGTCAGCGGCGCGCCTGGATCATCTTCCATCCGTTGCCCGACGGGTCGCGAAAGCCGGCGTCCACCGTGCCGTAGCGCTCCGTCGGCTCCTGCGTGAACTCCACGCCCAGCGCCAGCATCCGGTCATGGGCGGCGCGGCAGTCGTCCACGGTCAGCACCAGCGGCGGCATGGCGCCCTTGGCCACGATGGCACGCACCGCCTGCGCCGTCGCCGCATCGAGCGCCGGCGGCCCGGGCTTGAACAGGCCGAGCTGGAACGACGGCTGCTCCGGGTGCTGCACAGTGAGCCAGCGATAGTCGCCGTTGCCCACGTCCGTGTGCACGCGAAAGCCCAGCTTGTCTACATAGAACGCGAGCGCTTCGTCTTGATCGCGCACGTACAAACCCACCACTTCAATGCCCTGCATCATGGAATCTCCTGTTGTTCGGGCTCGTTTGTACCGTCCGTTGCCTGGCGCCGCTTCTCCGAAACTGCGGTCCTGAGGTCGGGCCGGCGCGCGGCGCTGACGATGCAGGCCGGCACGCGGGCGAGCGCGTGCGCGGTCGCCCGCCCGCCCGTGCGCACCGCGCTCGGGCTGCTTCCGGTGATGTCGCGAAAGGTGCGCCCGAAGGTGCCCAGGCTCGCCCAGCCCGTGTCGAAGGCGATGTCGGTGATGGACAACTCGGTTTCGCGCAGCAGCGTCATCGCCCGCTCGATGCGCCGGGTGAGCAGGTACCGGTGCGGCGGAATGCCGAAGGCCTGCTTGAACGATCGCGCGAAGTGGGCCTCTGAAATGCCGCTTGCCTGCGCCAACCGCTGCACGGGCCATTGCTCGTGCGATGCGGCGTCCATTCGGTCTTTCGCGCGCAGCAGACGGCGCAGCACGTCGGGGTCCTGGGGGGCGGGGGCTTCGCTCATTTGGCAGTGAATCCTTTGGGGCGCGGGCTCAGGCGGTGCGCTCGCGCAGGCGCGGCGTCACGAAGTCCAGAAAGGCGCGCAGCTTCAACGGCAACGGCGCCTGTCCGGTGTGCACCAGGCTGACAGGCAAAGGCGCCGACTCGAACTCGTCGAGCACCACGCGCAGCGCCTGCGCGCGCACGGCATCCGCGACCTGGTAAGACAGCACGCGTATCAGTCCGACGCCCAGCGTTGCGGCCGCGATGGCCGCCTCCGCCGTGTTGACCGTCAGCCGCGACTGAACGGGCACCGACAGCTCGGACTTGCCGGCACCGAACACCCAGGCGCGCATGGACGCAAGAACTTCGAAGGTGATGCACGCGTGCGCCGCAAGGTCCTGCGGCCTGGCCGGCACGCCGTGCGCCGCCAGATAGGCCGGGCTGGCGCAGACGACGCGCCGCACCGTGCCGACGCGCGTTGCCATCAGCGTGCTGTCGGGCAACTGGCCGATCCGTACCGCCGCGTCGGCGTGCTCGTCCATCAGATGCACGACGCGGTCCGTGAGCATCAGGCTGACGCCGATCTGCGGATAGTGCGCGAGAAATTCCGCGACCACGGGCACGACGTGCAGGCGTCCGAACATCTCGGGCGCCGTGACCACCAGTTCGCCCTTGGGCGAGGCGTACTCCCCCGTCGCGGCGCGCTCGGCTTCGCCGATTTCCTCGAGGATGCGCCGGCACGCCGCCACGTAGGAGATGCCGGCTTCCGTCAGCGACAGCTGCCGCGTCGTGCGGTGGAGCAGGCGCGTCTTCAGGTGCGCCTCCAGTTCCGCCACCTTGCGGCTGACCGTCGCCAGCGGCATGTCGAGAAAACGCGCGGCGGCCGACAGGCTGCCCGCATCGACGACGGCGACAAGGATGGACATCGACTCGAGACGGTTCATTCGCGGCTACCAAATTTCGGAAGAATCATTCTCGATCTTGCAGGATTCTCTCGGCACGTGCAAACAAGTAACTTAGGGCATCGCTCTCTCCGGAGCGCGGCATCCCGCCGCAACCGGAGGCACACATCGAAGGAGAACGCCGTGAGCAGCCCGTTCATCACACCCGCCAGTCCGCCAGCGCCCGTGGTCGCATCGCGCGGCAAGATCCTCATGATGGCGATCATCGCCGGCGCGGTGATCACCAACATCTACTGCACCCAGCCGATCCTGCCGCTGATTGCATCGGGCATGGAGGTGGACGTGGCAACGGTAGACCTCGTCGCGGGCTCGGCGCTGCTCGGCTTCGCCGTGGGGCTGGCGTTGTTGCTGCCGCTGGGCGACCGCTTCGACCGCCGCAAGCTGGTGCTGGGCCAGATCGCCGGAGCCTTCGTCTTCGCCGCGGCGGCGGCGCTGGCGCCCGGCATCTGGTCGCTGATCGCGGCCTCCTTCGCGCTGGGCATCGTCAGCTGCGTGCCCCAGCAGCTGGTGCCCTTCGCGGCCGTCATGTCGCTGCCCGGCGAGCGTGGGCGCTCGGTCGGCACGGTCGTCAGCGGCATCATGGTCGGCATCCTGCTGGGCCGCACGATCAGCGGCGTGGTGGGCGCGGCCTGCGGTTGGCGCGCCGTCTACGGCCTGGAGGCGGCGTTCATGGTTCCGGTGTGGATCGCGGCCGCCAAGCTGCTGCCGCGTGGCGTGCCGAGCACCGACCTGTCCTACGGACGCCTGCTGGCCTCGTTGTGGCCGCTGGCCCGCGATCACCGCGCGATTCGCGAATCGATGATGGTGCAGGCGCTGCTGTGGGCCTGCTTCAATGCCTTCTGGGTCAACCTGGCGGCGCTGCTGGCGAGCGGCCCGTGGCACCTCGGCAGCGCCTGGGCAGGCGGCTTCGGCATCATCGGCGCGGCCGGGGCCATGGCCGCGTCGCTCGGCGGCCGCGCCACCGACCGGCTGGGATCGCGCAGCGTCATCGCAGCCAGCATCGGCATCGTGACGGTGGCCTTCCTGCTGCTGGCCGGCGCGGAGTCGTCGCTGGTGTTCCTGGTGCTGGGCGTCATCGTGCTCGACATCGGCGTGCAGTCGGGCCTGGTGGCCAACCAGACCCGCGCCTTTGCCGTCGATCCGAAGGCGCAAGGCCGCATCAACAGCCTGTACATGACCGCCACGTTCTCCGGCGGCGCCCTCGGCGTGATGGCCAGCGGCTGGCTGATGGCGCGCTACGGCTGGAGCGGCATCGTGGTCTTCGGCCTCGTGCTGGGAGTCGCCGCCGCCGTGGTGCATTGGGTGGGCGCGCCTCGCCAGGCACGGCGCTGATGGAGCGCACTCGCGGGATCGTCAGCCACATCGACAAGAGCGGCGCTTTCTCTTGCACGCCGGTGAGCGGATTGCGCATCAGGAGCTGGCTGTCAAACCCAACCCCGTCTATGCGCTCAGCACTTCTCTCACGCGTGGCGCTTCAAAGCAGAAGCCTTGTGGATCGCGGTCTTGCCCGTCTTGTCGCTCTTTACTTCGAATTGCGGCGCGGCGTCGGAAGCCTTCGCGACATGGCCTTTCACGCGCGCCGACTTCGTCACCTTGCGCACCACCTTGCCGGTGGTTTCGCCTTGCGGCGTCTTCCAATCGACGGCATCGCCCACTTTCGGCTTTGTTTGCATGACAGCTCCACAGCGCTACATGTGCAAATGCACAAGGCAAAACTATCTGCGGCTGCGTCCACGCATGTAGGTAGAAACCGCTTCTTCACCGGAGCTGTACAGGAACCTAGTATTGCGGCACGCCTGTTGTCGACGGGCTCGTTCGACGCCCACCGGGGGTCATCTTCTGTTCCTGGGAGAAAACATCCATGGCTACCAACACCGTGCGTCTGCACCGCGTTCTTCGCGCCCCGCCCAGCCGGATCTACCGCGCGTTCACCGAGCCCGGCGCGTTCGAGCGCTGGCTCCCGCCGTTCGGGTTCACCGGCAAGGTCCACGCCATGGAGCCCGTGGTGGGCGGCGCCTGGCACATGTCCTTCACCAACTTCGGTACAGGCCACAGCCACTCGTTCGGCGGGACGTATCTGGAACTGGTGCCCGACGCGCGCATTGCCTACGACGCGACCTTCGACGATGCCAACCTTCCCGGCACCATGAAGACCACCGTGAGCCTGACACCGGTGTCCTGCGGCACTGAAATTTCCATCGTGCAGGAAGGCATTCCGGAGGTGATTCCAGCCGAGATGTGCTACCTGGGCTGGCAGGAGTCGTTCGTGGCCTTGGCGCAGTTGGTGGAGCCGAACATTCCGGGGTGAGGGCGCACGGGGCCGGCGCCCGCGCCCGCGCCCTTCAATTCAAACCAACTGCAGATCCTTCGGCGCGACGCCGTCGAACACGCGCGCCAGCTGCGCCGCCGACAGCCCATACATCCGCTGGAACAGCCCGCCGAACACCGCCCGGTATTCATTGAGCACCGGGTAGTCGCGGTTCTGGAACAGCGTGGCCTGCGTCAGCGCCTGCTGCTCGCCGACGATGCGCCCGCCGGCCTGCGCCGAGAGCCCGCCGCCGAGCACCCAGTAGACGGTGCCGTGCCCGTGGTCGGTGCCGCGGTTGCCGTTCTCGCGGAAGGTGCGGCCGAACTCGCTGATGACGACCACCACGGTCTGGCGCCAGGCGTCCTCACCCATCTCCTGCGCGAAGCCGGCCACGCCGCGGCCCAGTTCCTCGAAGCGGTTGGCGAGGTAGCCGGTGGCTGCGCCCTGCCCCACGTGCGTGTCCCAGCCGCCGACGTCGACAAAGCCCAGGTCGAAGCGGTCGCGCATCAGCAGCGCCATGCGGCGCGCGACCAGCTCGAAGCCCTTGGCGGTCATGGCGTTGCGGCTGGCGGCGTCCATCTCGGCCTGCACGGCGCGCATCACCTCGTCGCGCACCTGGAAGCCTTCGGCCACCGGCTGGGCCAGCGCGGTGTTGCGGTACATGGCCGCAATGACCTGGCTTTGCCGCGCGTCGATGCCCGAGCGTGCATTGCCCGCCAGCGCCATGTTGGCGGCCTTGGCCTTGCCGCGCATCGAGATCGGCAACTGGTCGGTGAAGGCGATGGGCGACACGTCGGTGACGGGCCCGGCGCCGAGCACGCCGGCCAGCCGGTTGAGGAAGCCCGAGCCGTAGTCGCGGCGCTTGTCGAGCGCCTGGCCGAGCTCGATGGAATCTTGTGTCTCGAAGTGGCTGCGCGTGAGGTCGTCGGTGCCGGCGAAGGCGATGAAGGCGGCTTGCTTCTGCTGGAACAGCGGCATCACGCTTTGCGCGAGCGCGGGGTGCAGGCCCCAGTTGCCGTCGAGCGGCAGCGCACCGTTGGGCGTGCCGGGGCGCGCGATGGCGATGTTGGGGCGCGAGGCGTAGTAGAAGTCGCTGGCGGTGGGCACGAGCAGGTTGCTGCAGTCGTACGCGCCGCGCAGGAACACGACCAGCAGCTTGGCGCCTTCGGCCGCGGGCGCGGCCATGAGCTGGCCGGCGGCGCCTGCGAAGGGAGCGGCGGCCATGAGCCGCAAGAGTTCTCGACGTTGCATGACGATGTGTCCTTTGTTCTTGCCTGCCTTGCTCCTTCCCCCTTTGGGGGAAGGTTGGGATGGGGGCACGGCGGCGTTTGCTTTCACTGCAGCGCTTCATCGAACGCCGCTTGCCCCCACCCCTGCCCTCCCCCAGCGGGGGAGGGAGAAAAACCAAGACCAACCTCAGCGGCGCATGAGCTCCGGCGACGCCAGCAGGAAGGTGTTCCACTCCTGCGGATTCTTCGCCTGCGCCAGCGCCTCGCGCGTGTCCGCGCTCAAGCCGCCCTGCATCGCACGCACCGCGCGCGACTCGGCCAGTTGCGGAAAGGCGGGCTTCTCCAGCGGCGCCTTGTCGTCCGCGCGGAACAGCACCGCGCCGTTCGCGCCGATGGCGCGCGCGATCTCGAAGCGCGTGTTCATCTGCCCCGCACTGGCCCAGGCCGCCTCGTTCAGCGGATAACCATCGGGCGTCTCGTGGCCATACAGCGGCTCGCCCATGCGGTTGATCCAGCCGAGCATCGGGTTCACGTTCAGCACCACGCGGTCGTCGTACGCGAGCCGCACGCCGGCCATCACGTAGTGCACCGGGTCGCGGAACTTGCGGCCCAGCGAGGCCGTGAACTCGGGCGACTCGAACAGCGCCTTCAGCGTGACGGCGATGTCGCCGTCGCTGCCCGTGAAGGCCGCGGCCATGCGATCGACCAGCACCTGCGGCGGATCGTCCGACACGAAGTACACGGCCAGCTTGCGCGACACGAAACGCGCGGTGGCCGGCGCGCGCGCCAGGCGGTCGAGCGCCTCGTCGGCCTCGGCCAGGCCGCGGCTCTGCATCGGTTGCCCGAGCAGCGTTTTCGGCCCGTAGTCGTGCCGGTTCGGGTTGAACTCGAAGAGGCCCTTGCGCACATAGTCGGCGCGCAGCGCGGGCCGCACGTTCGGCGGCGGTGCATCGAGCGGCTGCATGTTCACACCCACGCCGGTGAGCACGCGCGCCAGCTCCTGCACGTCGGCCTGCGAATAGCCGCTGCCCACGCCCAGCGTGTGCAGCTCCATGAGCTCGCGCGCGTAGTTCTCGTTGATGCGGTTGGCCGCGTTCTGCGCGTTGTCCAGGTAGCGCAGCATGGCCGGGTGATGCAGCGTGGCGCCCAGCAGGTCGCGGAACTTGCCGAGCGCGTGCGGGCGAATGGCGTTCTCTTCGTAGTCGCCCACCATCGCGCGCAGGTTGTCCTTGCGCAGGTTGACGTTGAAGTGGTTCATCCAGAACCACGTCATCTGCTCCTGCAGCTGGTTGGGCGAATACAAAGCGCGCAGCACGAAGCGCGTCTGCGCCTCGCGTGCGAGGTCGTTGAGCTGCTGCTGGTAGGCCTGCCGTGCGGCCTTCTTCTGGTCTTCGTCGGGCAGCGCATCGGCGGCCTTGCGCTGCGCGTCGAGCCCGGTCACGAGCTGGTCGAGCGGGGTGCGCGAAATGGCCATGGCGTCGATCTGCGCCTGCGCGGCAGCCGGCAGCGGCGCGGGGCGCGGGTTGAGTTGGTCACGCATCCACAACGACAGCCCGCGCTGCGCGAGCTGCGCGTCGCTGCTGGCGTTGGCGCCCCAGCTCACGCGGTCGAGCCAGCGCAGGCGCGTGGCTTCGTTCACGGGTGCCGAGGGCAGCGACACCGACACCAGCGGCCGCCGCTCGCCCGGTGCGCTCGCGCAGGCCGCGAGCAGGGCCAGCGCACACGCGCCAAGCGCCATCGACGCGCGGCGCATGGCGAAGCGCGAAGCAGTGACGGGCACCGCCCTCACTCCCTGCGCATGTCGTGGTGGCGCACATCGCCGATGGCGTGCTGCGCGGTGGCGAGCGCCAGATCGACGTGCGCCAGTCCGCGTTGCTGGAACGGCCGCGAGCGCGGGTCGTCTTCTTCGCGCGCCACGTTGGAGCGCACCTTGCGCAGCAGGTCGGCCGCCACGTGCAGGCGGCCTTCGCGCGGCAGCCATGCGTCGGTGGGCTCGCGCCATTGCACGGGCTTGCCGTCGAGCCACGCGGCGTGCTGCAGGTCGCCGATGGCGGCATGGATTTCGTCGACCACCACCTGCTCGTCGCGCGAGACCTGCCCGTCTTCGGGCCGGCGGTGCTCCACCTGCCACGCAGCGGTGCGCAGGTCGGACAAGGCGTGCAGGTAGAACGGATGCTTGCCGTATTCGTCGGCTTGCGCGGGCAGCGAGACCGCCGCCATGAGGGCAAGGGCGACGGCCGAGGCGGCCATGAGGCCTTTCTTCTTCATCATCTTCGGGGCTCCTGAGGGTGACAGCAAATTCAAGGATGCCTCCTCAACCGCTGAAACCCGCGCCGCGTTGACGCTCTTTACCTTCGTAACGCTGCGCAAAGATGACGCCGTGGCGCCCTCGAAGTCAGGCCACGGACAGGCTCGCCGGTGCAGCGCCGGCAATCTGCCGCAGCGCGCGCTCGAACACCTCGACGGGCTGGCCGCCGGAGATGAGGTGCTGGTCGTTGATGATGATCGCGGGCACCGAGTGGATGCCCGCGTCGGTGTACATGCGCTCGCGCTCGCGGGTTTCCTGCGCGAACTCGTCGCTGTTCAATATCTCGCGGGCACGCGCTGCGTCGAGCCCCGCTTCGGTTGCCGCGCGCACCAGCACCTCGGGGTCGGAGGGGTTCTGGCGGTCGGTGAAATAGGCCTTCAGCAGCAGCTTCTTCAGCGCCGCCTGCTTCGCCGGGCTTTCCAGCTCGGCCCAGTGCAGCAGGCGATGGGCATTGAAGGTGTTGTACACACGCGGGCGGCCTTCGGGGCTGAACTCGAAGCCGACGGCGGCGCCGCGCTGGCGGATCATTTCGCGCGACTGCGCCTGCTGCTCGCGCGTGGAGCCGTACTTTTCGTTCAGGTGCTCGAAGGTGTCCTGGCCTTCGGGCGGCATCTGCGGGTTCAGCTCGAAGGGCTGGAAGTGCAGCTCCGCGGTGACGTCGGGCGCCACCCGCCGGATGGCCGCTTCGAGGGAACTCAGGCCCACGGCGCACCAGGGGCAGGACACATCGGAGACGAAATCGATCTTGAGGTGGGAGGTCATGGCGCCATTCTTCACGGCCCCCCAACCCTTGGTGCGCGAAAGGTTTTCGCTCAGGCGCGGGCCGTGGCCTTGGCCATGCGGGCGTCCGACAGCGTCTGCTCGCGCAGGCGGTGGTATTCCTGCTTGTCCACCGGCACGGCGTCGGGGTTGCCCAGGTCCTTCATGTGGATGCGGTACGTTTCCCGCGCACTCATCGCCGCCAGCGCCGCAAGAATGGTCACCGCGAAGGAGATGGCGCCCACGGTGAGCCACACGTTGGTCGAGCCCGGAGGCGCGACGGCGGCGAACAGGGCCGGCAGCAGCGCGGTGATGGTGGTGCCCACGTTCTGCGAGATGGCCATGGCCGACACGCGGTTGCGGGTGCGGAACAGCTCCGGATAGAAGCTCGGGAAGGTGGCGTTGTAGCCCTGGTACACGATGCCCCACATCAGCAGCGACATGCACACGGCCAGCGGCACGTTCCGGATGCTGATGGCATACAGGTAGGCAAACGACAGCAGGCCAGAGGCCAGCGCGCCGACGATGATGGGCGGGCGGCGGCCGATGCGGTCCGACAGGTTGCCCACGAACGGAATCACGATCACGGCGAGGATGTTGCCCAGCACCGGAATCCACAGGTACACGTCCTTCTGGAAGCCGATGCCGTAGGCGGCCTGCACGGCATAGGCCGCGCCGAACACCGTGGCCACCACCGGAATGACGTTCATCAGCGCCATGCACACCACGCGCAGCATGTCGGCCCAGCTGTCGGTGAAGGCCTGGACGATCGGCGCCTTGGCCACTTCGCCCTTCTTGTCGACTTCGGCAAAGGCCGGTGTTTCGTCCACTTCGCGGCGGATGATGTAGCCGGCCACGATCACCAGGAAGCTCAGCAGGAACGGAATGCGCCAGCCCCACGAGTTGAAGGCGTCTTCAGGCATGTAGTGCGCCAGCGGCAGGAACACGGCGGCCGCCAGAATCTGGCCGGCCTGTACACCCTGCAGCGTGAAGCTCGCGAAGAAGCCGCGACGCCCGAACGGCGCGTGCTCGAGGATCATCGAGCTCGCGCCCGAGATTTCACCGGCCACGGCAAAGCCCTGGATCAGGCGCAGCAGCACCAGCAGCGCGGGGGCCAGCAGGCCGACCTGATCGTAGGTCGGCAGCAGGCCGACGGCCACGGTCGAGAAACCCATCAGGAACATGCACAGCACCAGCACCTGCTTGCGCCCGTGCGTGTCGCCCCAGTGGCCCAGCACGAAGGCGCCGATGGGGCGCGCGACGTAGCCCACGCCGTAGGTCGCGAGCGACGCGATGATGGCGGTCTTGGGGTCGCCCTTGGGAAAGAAGATCTGCGGAAAGATCAGCGCCGCCGCGGTGGCGTAGATGAAGAAGTCGTAGTACTCCAGCGCCGAGCCGATCCAGCCGCTTGCCGCGGCCTTCTTCGACTGGTGCCTGCCTTGCGGCTCATGGGCTGTGTTGGTGGCCATGTGTTGTCTCCAGTGTTGACAGGTAAGTAATCAGAAAAACCCGGCGAATCAGTCCTGCGCCTGCGACGCCATGCGCGCCGGTGCATTGAGGGCACCGTACGCGTCGTAGCTGCCCACGCGCTGTACGACCTCGAAGAACAGTCCGCCCTCGAAACTCTCGGTGTAGATGTGCAGGTAGTCGCCGGCCGGCGACCGGTCGAACAGCACGCCCGCTTCGCGCATGCGCACCAGCAGCTCCGGTGCGAGGTCGATGCGCGTGGCCAGGTCGTCGTAGTAGTTGTCCGAAATGGGCACGAAGCGCGTGCCGTTGGCGCGCAGTTTCGCGGCCGAGGCGAAGATGTCCGCGCAGCTCAGCGCGATGTGGTGCACCGCGCCGCCGCCGGTCACGCTCAGCGTGCGCGCGGTGCGGGTGCGCTGGCTCAGCGACACGTTCAGCACCAGCCGCAGGCTGCGCTCGGCGTTGGCCACGCCGCGGCTGCGGATCAACCCGAAGGGGTCGGCCAGCTCCAGGCTTTCGCCCGGTTCGAGCCCCAGCACGGCTCGGGTGAACAGCACCCAGGTGTCGAGCTGGTCGAGCGCCAGGCCCAGGGCCACGTGGTCGATGCGCTGCAGGCCGGCGTCGTTTACATCGGTGCCCGCGTCTTCGAGCACGAAGTCGGCCTCGTACAGGCCGTTGGCGCCCAGCGCCTCGGGCACGAAGTGAATCAGGTTGCCGCCCGGCGCGACGATGGCCGGCACGCGCAGCTCATTCGGGCCGACCGGGCTGTCGTGCCGCTGCGAACGCATGGCGGTGGCGCGTCCGACGGCCGCGAGCGGGTCGTCGCAGCGCACGCCCAGCGCGCACACCGAGGTGCCGTGCGCGTCGAAGCGCTGCCGCGCGAAGGAGTCGGGCTGGGCGTTCACGATCAGGTTGATCTGGCCCTGGCGGTACAGCGTCACGGCCTTGGAGCGGTGCTGGCCGATGCGGCGAAAGCCCAGCTGCGAGACCACGGTGTGCAGCGTCGGGGCCGAGGCCTCGTCGGCCGCGAATTCGATGAACGACAGGCCCGACAGCGCCGGTGCCGGCGGCGGGTTGAACAGCTCCACGCGCTGCGGCTGCACGGGCTCGGCGGCCGCCATGCGCTGGCGCGCTTCGCTCTCGAGGTACAGCAGCGAGCGCATCGCATCCACGGCGGTACGGCGGTTGGGCGTCTCGCGAAAGATGTCGTTGAAGATCTCCAGCGACAGCGGCCCGGTGTAGCCCGCGCGCAGCACCTGCTCGAAGAAGCCGATGACGTCGAAGTCGCCCTGCCCCGGAAACGAGCGGTGGTGGCGCGCCCACTGCAGCACGTCCATGGCCAGCAGCGGCGCATCGGCCATCTGCAGGAAGAAGATCTTGTCGCCCGGAATGTCGGCGATGCCTGCCGGGTCGTCCTTCAGCGAGAGCGTGTGGAAGCTGTCGAGAATCAAGCCCAGGTGCGCGTGGTTCGCCTGCTTCACGATGTGCCAGGCCTGGCCGTACAGCGAGGTGTGGCGTCCCCAGGCCAGCGCCTCGAAGCCCACGCGCAGGTTGCGGCGCGCGGCGCGCTCGGCCAGCTCGTGCAGTTGCGCGGCGGCCCGTGCCGGGTCGTTCACGGACAGCGGCGACGTGTTGGAGCAGCACAGCACCAGCGGCGCTCCCATGGCTTCCATCAGGTCGAACTTGCGCTCGGCACGCTCCAGGCTGCGGCGGAACTGCGGCTCGGGCATGGCCTCGAAGTCGCGAAACGGCTGATACAGGTCGATCGTCAGGCCCAGGTCGGCCGTGATGCGGCGCAGGTCGCCGGCAGTGCCCTTGAAGTTGATGAAGTCGGCCTCGAACAGCTCGATGCCGTCGAAGCCGGCGGCCGCGACGGCTTCGAGCTTCTGGCGGAGGGTGCCGCTGAGCGATACGGTGGCGATGGAGCGGTGCATGGGGTGGACTTTAAAAACACCCGGCCCGCGCCACAATCTATTCAGAGGCCCGCTGATCGATCAGCGATCAAATACGTCCGTTAATCGCACGTAATACGGGATACACCTAGGATCCCGGGGGCTGGGGTGATCCGGCCCGGCCACCCCCGGGCCCCAGCCTTCAGTCGAGTTTGACTTTGGCGGCACTGATCACCTTGCCCCACATCGCACGGTCGGCGTCGATGAAAGCCTTGAACTCGGCAGGCGTGTTGCAGCGCAGTTCACCGCCGTAGTCGCGCCACTTCTTGATGAGCTCCGGCGAAGTGCAGGCCTTCTGCATCGCGGCGTTGACCTTGTCGATGATGGCTTTGGGCGTGCCGACCGGCGCCAGGATGCCCTGCCACGCGATGGGTGCGTAGTCCGGCAGGCCCGACTCGGCAAAAGTCGGCACGTCGGGGAAGCTTGGGTGGCGCTCCTTGCCGGTGATGGCCAGCAGCTTGAGCTTGCCCGCGCGGATGTTGCTGGCCGCGGCCGGCAGGCCGTCGAACATGAGTTGCACCTGCCCTGCGATGAGGTCGGTGTACGGGCTGCTGCTGTTGTAAGGCACCAGGTTGGTGGCAACGCCCGCGGCGGCGTTGAACCATACGGCCGACAGGTGCGAATAGCTGCCGATGCCGGCCGTGGCCACGTCCATGCTGCCGGGCTTGGCCTTGAGCGCGGCGACGAGCGCGCGCTCGTCCTTGACCGCGATGCCCGGCGTGGCGACGAGGCCGGTGTTGAGCACGCCCAGCAGGCTCACGGGTGCGAAGTCGCGCTCGGCGTTGAAGGGCAGTTTCGAATAGAGATGCGGCACCACCGACAGCGAGCTGGTCGTGCCGATGTAGAGCGAGTAGCCGTCGGCCGGGGCCTTGGCGGCGACCTCTGTGCCGATGATGTTCGACGCGCCGGGGCGGTTCTCCACATAGAAGGTCTGGCCCAGGATGCGGGTGAGCTCGGCCGCGATCTCGCGCGCATTCGCATCGGGCCCGCTGCCCGCCGGGAAGGGGGCAATGATGCGCACCGCCTTGGTCGGGTAGTCGGACTGTGCCCACGCACTTGCGCCCGCCGACACGCACAACGCGAGCGCCATGCAGCGGCCAAAAGCCAAATTTCTGAATTTCATGGATTGTCTCCTGGTGTGATTTCATGTGTTCGAAACCTGCTCGAATCATACAAACATACCATCTATTGTCAATATGTGAGAATATTGATATTCTTTCATTGAATCGAGCCAGAACGGGCTCGGGCTTTTTCGCATGGAGACAAAACCGATGCTCGACCAGACCCCATCCGACCTGCAGTTCAGCCATATCGGGCTTTATGTGACCGACCTGCCCCTGATGGCCGGCTTCTACAAGCAAGCGCTGCGCTTCACGCAAACCGACGCCGGCGACCTGGGCACGGTGCAGCTTGTGTTCCTCAGCCGCGACCCGCGCGAGCACCATCAGCTGGTGCTGGCCACCGGGCGGCCCGCGGACATGGGCTTCAACGTGGTGAACCAGATTTCGTTCCGGGTGCGCGACATCGCCACGCTGCGCCGGTACCACGACCGCATGCTGGCCGGGGGCGCGAGCGACATGCACCCCGTGACGCACGGCA
This sequence comes from Variovorax sp. AC103, assembly GCF_979254005.1. Classification (NCBI taxonomy): domain Bacteria; kingdom Pseudomonadati; phylum Pseudomonadota; class Betaproteobacteria; order Burkholderiales; family Comamonadaceae; genus Variovorax; species Variovorax sp. AC103. The sequence goes on from NZ_CEEDFC010000005.1 coordinate 362,764, forward strand.
ACGCCGTCTCGGTGTACTGCCGCGACCCCGAAGGCAACCGCCTCGAACTGTTCATGGACACGCCCTGGTACTGCGACCAGCCGCTGCGTGAACCCGTGGACCTGTCGCACCCCGACGAGGCGATCCTTGCGCAGGCCGAGGCCATCGCCAAGCGCCTGCCCAGGTTCATGAGCCGCGCGCAATGGCAAGCCGACGTGGCGCGCCGCATGCAGGAAGACCAGCGTGACTGAGCGCGCCGTGCACGACGTGGCCATCGTCGGCCTGGGCCCGACCGGCGCGATGCTGGCCAACCTGCTGGGCGCGGCGGGGCTGTCGGTGGTGGTGCTGGAAAAAGAGAGCGGCATCTTCGCGCTGCCGCGCGCCATTCATTTCGACGGCGAGGTGCTGCGCATTCTTCAGGGCGCGGGGCTGCGCGACGCGGCGCTGGCCATCGCGCGGCCCGGCGAACAGGGCATGCACTTCGTCAACGGCGCGGGCGAGACGATGCTGATTCGCGGCGGCGCCACCGCACTGGGGCCGCACGGCGGCGCCAACAACTACTACTTTCACCAGCCGCAGCTCGAGGCGGTGTTGCGCGAAGGGCTCGCGCGCTTCCCCAATGTCGATGTGCGCCTGCGCCACGAAGTCCTGAGCGTCGACCAGGACGCCGACGGCGCCGTGCTGCAGGTGCGCGACCTCGAGGCGGACCGCACATCGAGCGTACGCGCCCGCTACGTGGTGGGCTGCGACGGCGCGCGTTCCCCCGTGCGGGCGCGAATGGGCAGCCCCATGACCGACCTCGGCCTGAAGCAGCCGTGGCTGGTGTTCGACGTGGTGCTCGAGCAAGACGTCGCGCTGCCGCAGCACACGGTGCAGCACTGCGACCCGGCGCGACCCATGACGTATTGCAACGTCGTCGGCAACCGCCGACGCTGGGAAATCATGGTCCTGCCCGGCGACGACCGCGAAGCGATGCTGCGGCCCGAGGCGCTGTGGCGCCTGGTCGCGCCGTGGCTGCGGCCCGACCAGGCTCGGCTCGAACGCGCTGCGATCTACACCTTTCACTCGGTGATCGCACAAGGCTGGCGCAACGCCCGCCTGTTGCTGGCCGGCGACGCCTGCCACCAGACCCCGCCCTTCCTCGGCCAAGGCATGTGCGCGGGCATCCGCGACGCGGCCAATCTCGCCTGGAAGCTGGAAGCCGTGCTCAGGCACAAGGCTGCGCCTTCATTGCTCGACACCTACGAGTCGGAGCGCGCCCCGCACGTGCGCGCCCTGATCGAACTGGCCGTGCGCCTGGGCAACATCATCCAGACCACCGACCCTGCACTGGCCGCCGAGCGCGACGCCAGGTTTCGCACCGGCCGCCCCGAGATCTTCGAGCTGCCGCCGCAGATGCTCGGCGCGGGCGCGTTCGACGCCACGCCCGGCACACCCGCCGGGCGGCCCTTTCCGCAGCCGCGGCTCGACGACGGCCGCCTGCTCGACGAAGCGCTCGGCCCACGCAGCGCCGTCATCGGCCATGCGCGGGCGCTGGCCTGCGCGGCACCCGCCACGGCCGAGCGGTGGCGCCGTGCCGGCGCCGTCGTCATCGACCGCCCCGACGCGTCGCTGAGCGCCTGGCTGGCAAGCAATGAAGCCCAAGCGGTGATACTGCGGCCCGACCGATACATCGTCGGCGTTGCGCGCACGGGGCTCGATCTGGATCGCATCTCGCAATACCTTCCCGCCGCGCCATGAAGTTCAAACCATTCGGAAGGAATTGGCGTGCCGGAAAAATCCATGTCCAGCCTGGGCCGCATGCTGGCCGTGCTGGACCTGTTCGACGACAGGCACCTCACGCGTACCGCGGACGACATCGCCGTGCAGCTCGAGGTGTCGCTGCCCACGGGCTACCGCTACGTGCGGCTGCTGCTGGAGGCCGGGCTGCTGCAGCGCGTGGAAGATTCGCACTACGCACTGGGGCCGCGCATCATCTTGCTGGACCACTACATCCGCAAGGCCGACCCCGTGCTGCGCGAAGGCATTCCGGTGATGCGCGAGCTGGTCGCGGCCACGGGCTTCGATTGCGTCGCCTCGGGTGTGTTCGGCATGCAGGTGCTGGACACGCACCGCGAGATGGGCAGCACGTCGCCCACGCTGTCGTACGGCCGCGGCCGGCCGCGCCCGCTGTTCCTGGGCGGCGCGCCGAAGGTGCTGCTGGCCAGCTTCACACCGCCGCAGCTGCGCAAGGTGTTCGATGCACGCCAGGAAGAGGCGGTGCGCAGCGGCCTGCCGGCGGAGTGGAGCGACTTCCGCAAACACTACGCGGCCATCCGCAAGGCGGGCCACTACGTGTCGATCGGCGAGCTGGAGCCGCAACTGGCGGCCGTCGCCGCGCCGATTCCCAAGGCCGACGGGGGTGCATGGGCCGCGATTTCGCTGGTCTTCGACACCGCCCGCCTGTCCATCGTCGACCTGGACAAGCTGGTTCAGCTGATCACCGAAGGCGCCGCGCGCATAGGAGGTCGACTGGCCCGGTAAACCGTTTCTTCAACCCCACCGCCCTCGGAGGCACACCATGAAACTCATCAGCTACCAACACAACGGCCAGGACAGCTACGGCGCCGTGCTCGGCGAACGCATCGTCGACCTGCGCGAAGTCTTCGGCGCACGCGCCACGGACCTCAAGGCGCTCATCGCCGCCGGACTGCTCGGGGAAGCGGCGCAGGCCGCGTCGAGCGCCAAGACCACGCTGCCGATGAGTGAGGTGACGCTGCTGCCGGTGATTCCCAACCCCGGCAAGATCGTGTGCGTGGGGCTGAACTACGGCGACCACGTGCGGGAAACGGGGCGCGAGATCACCGAGAAGCCGACGCTGTTCCTGCGCGTCGCCGAATCGCAGGTCGCGCACGGGCAGGACATCGTCATGCCGCCCGAGTCGGGCAAGCTGGACTTCGAGGGCGAGATCGCGATCGTCATCGGGCAAGGCGGGCGGCGCATCGACGAAGCGCACGCCTGGGACCACATTGCCGGGTACGCCTGCTACAACGACGGCTCCATTCGCGACTGGCAGACCGCCACGCCGCAATGGACCGCCGGAAAGAACTTCTGGCGCACCGGCGGCTTCGGCCCCTGGCTGGTGACGAGCGACGACATCGCGCACGGGCAGGTCATGACGCTGGTCACGCGGCTGAACGGGCAGGAAATGCAGCGCACGACCACCGACAAGCTGATTCACAGCATTCCGCGCCAGATTGCGCACATTTCAGCGTTCATGCCGCTGGCGCCGGGCGACGTGATCGTCACCGGCACGCCGGGCGGCGTGGGGGCCAAGCGCACCCCGCCCGTGTGGATGAAGCCGGGCGACGTGGTCGAGATCGAGGTCGACGCCATCGGCATCCTGCGTAACGGCATTCGCGCGGAGTGAGCGCGACAGCGCTTTCTTAGTTAAAGGCTGCGCCAGAAATCGATCAGCAGCTGCGTGAACTCCACCGGCCGCTCGGCCGCGCTCACGTGCGCAGCGTCGATGGTGGCCAGGCGCGCACCCGGAATGGCTGCCACCATGGCCTCGGACATGGCCAGCGGCGTGGCCTCGTCCTGCAGGCCGCCGATGACCAGCGCGGGCACCGCGATGCGGCGGTTGCTCTCGCGAAAGTCGATGGCGGCCACGGCGTTGCAGCTCTCGATGTAGCCCTGCGCGTCGGTGCGCACCAGCGTGTCGTGCAGCACCTTGGCGGCCACCGCGCCTTCGGCCGTGCCCGCGAAGGCCGGCGTGAGCCAGCGCGACACCGCGCCGGGCGCTATGGCGGCCACGCCCTTGGCGTTTACCGTGTCGGCGCGCGCGCGCCAGGGCGCCTGGTCGGGGTAGTGGGCCGACGAGTTGGCGATGACCACGGTCTTCAGCAACTCGGGGTGCCGCACGGCCAGCGCCTGCGCGGTCATGCCGCCCATCGACAGGCCGACGAAATGCACCGGCTCGCCACCCGCCTCGCGCGCGATGAGCTCGGCCGCATCCTGCGCCAGCGTCTCGATGCGCAGCGCGCCGGGCACCACGTCCGATGCGCCGTGGTTGCGGTGGTCGTAGCGCACCACGGTGTGGGCGCGCGACAGCAGCGCGGCCACGGCGTCCCACATGTGCAGGTCGCAGCCGAGCGCATGGCTGAGCACGACGATGGGGCCGTTGCCCTCGCGAACGACGTTCAAACGGGTCATGGTGTGGTTTCCTTTGTCGGATGTGCAGGGTGTGCAGCAGGTTGAAAGTGTTGCAGGCGCGGCAGCCAGAAGAACGCAATGGTCATCAGCACGCAGCCGGCCAGCAGCATGGGCACGACCATCGGCCAGGCGCCGTGGGAGTAACCAGGGTCGACGAACAGCGCGGCAATCTGCCCCACGCAGAACGCGACCATCATCATGCCGAAGCCCGACCACGACACCGCCCGCCCCGCCAGGTGCGGCAGGTCGCCCACGGCACCTGCCTGCCCGCACGGTTGATGGATGCCGTGGCCCAGGCAGTACACCGCATGGCCCACCAGCAGCGGCACCGCGCTCAGCGGCAGCAGCAGGCAGCCCAGCGCCTGGATGACGGGGCCGGCCAGGCTCAGCGATGCGCCCAGCCGCACCGTGCGCACCGGCCCGTAGCGGCGCAGCAGCGTGCGGCACATGGTGGTGCTGAAGATGTAGACCAGCGAGCCGCCCGCCGGGATCCACCCGTACCACGCGGGCGACCAGCCCAGGTAGCCGATGTAGACCATGGGCGACAGCAGCAGAAAGCAGAACAGGCCGCCGTAGGTGGTCGCGGCCAGCGAAGCCCAGGCACGAAACGAGCGGCTCGCGAACACGGCGCGCGTGCTGCCGCGCGGCGCGGACGATTCGCCGCTGCCCTGTGCGAACGGCCGGCGCGTTTCGCCGAAGGAGCGCCAGCACAGCGCGAGCAGCACCGAGGCGTAGAGCGCCATCGCCACCATCACCCAGCGCCAGCCCGCCCCTTGCACCAGCCAGGCGCCCAGCAGCGGCGCGGCCAGGCCGACCACGCCCAGCCCCGTGAGGCCGCGCGCCATCACGTGCGGGCCTTCGTGCGCGGGGTACAGGTCGCGCACCGCCGCACGCGAGCACACCAGGATGGCCGCCATCGAAAAGCCCTGCAGCGTGCGCCAGCCCGCGAGCAACGCCACGCTGCCCGCGAACGCGCCGCCCAATGCGGCCAGCACATAGCAGGCGAGCCCCGCCAGCAGCACCGGCCGCCGGCCGAAGCGGTCGGCCAGCGGGCCGCACAGCAACTGCGCAAAGCCGAAGGCCAGCACGAACAGCGTGAGGCTGGTGCTGGCCGAGCCGAGCTCGCTGGCAATGGCCGGGAGCGCGGGAAGATAGCTGTCGGTGGCCACCGGCTGCGCCGCGAGCAGCAGCGGCAGCAGCAAGGTGAAGCTGACGTCGAACCGGCCCTTGCGGGCGACCGGCGCGCTCACCGGGTGGCGGGTTGCGGTGACGAAGCGGCGGCCAGCAGGCCCTTTTCGCGCAGGATGTTCGTCGCAATGCCGAAGGCATGGTTGGCCACGGGCACGCCGCAGTAGATGGCGGCCATCATGATCACTTCCTTGATGTCTTGCGGCGTGAGGCGCGACTCGGGCGGGCCGTCGAGCGCGGCGCGCACGTGCATCGCGAACTCCTCGTACGCGTGGATGCCCAGCATCATCGACAGCACCATGTAGCGGCGCGTCTTGTCGCCCAGCGCGGGGCGGCCCCAGATGTCGTTCCAGGCATGGCGCGTGATGAGCTCCTGGAACTCGGCGTTGAACTCGTTGCGGTTGGCGAGCGACTTGTCGACCCAGGCGTCGCCGAGCACGCGGCGGCGGTTGAGCAGGCCGGACTCGTAGCCTTCGGCGGGCATCTCGGAGGCCGTTGGCGCGGCGGGAAATTCGGGGGCGGTCATTGCGAGAGTTCCTTGTGTTCGGTGAGCCGGGCCTGCAACGCCTTCACTTCGGCGAGCGCGGTCTGTCCGGCATAGTGGGCGAGCGCGGGGTCGAACCATTCGTCGGCCGCGTCGCGCGGGAGTTCGGCGCGCAGCCGGTCGATGTTGGCGCGCATGCGCGCGGCGTCGACCTGCAGGCCGGGCAACGCACCCGCCATGGCGCGCGTGCTGCCGTGCGCGGACATCAGCAGTTGCGGCCATTCGGCCAGCTCGGCCTGCCAGGCGCCGAGCGCGCGTTCGTGTTGTTGCGGCATGGCGCCGAGCAGCGCGGCCACGCGTTGCGGCGCGCGGTGCGCGGCGGCGATGGCCACCATCGAGGCCACCGGGTTGCGCTTGTGCGGCATGGCCGACGAGCCGCCACGGCCGGGCTCGCTGGGCTCGGCCACTTCGGCCACTTCGTACTGGCCGAGCAGCGCGATGTCGACCGCGATCTTGCCGAGGCTGCCCGTCATCAGGCCGAGCTCGCAACCCAGCGCGACCCACTCGTCGCGCTGCGTGTGCCACGTGGCGCCGGGGTCGCCCAGGCCCAGTTCCTTGGCCATGCGCTTGCGCACGGCCGCGCCCTGCCCCTTCATCTGCGCGAGCGTGCCCACGGCGCCGCCCAACTGCAGCTGCAGCGCGTGCCTGGCAGCCTCGCGCAGCCGGATGCGGCTGCGCACCAGCGGCGCGGCCCAGCCCGCGCACTTGAAGCCGAAGCTGGTGACCGAGGCCGGCTGCATCAGCGTGCGCGCGAGCATCGGCGTTTCGGCGTGCGTGACGGCCAGCCGCAGCAGCGCGTCGGCGGCCTTGGCCAGGTCGGTCTCGATGAGCGCCACGGCCTCGCGCGTGACCAGCGACATGGCGCTGTCGATCACGTCCTGGCTGGTGCTGCCGAAGTGCACGAAGGGCGCGGCATCGGCATTGAACATGCCCACGGCATCGCGCAGCGCCTTCACCAGGGGAATGGCGACGCTGCCGGCACGCCCGCTTTCGCGCACGATCTTCGGCACGTCGAACAGCTCGACCTTGCAGCTGCTGACGATGGAGTGCGCAGCACTCTCGGGGATCAGCCCCTCGGCGGCCTGCGCCCGCGCCAGCGCGGCCTCGAAGCGAAGCATGGCGTCGACGAAGGCGCGGTCGCTGAAAGCACCGAGCGTTTCGGACGTGGAGAGAAAGCCTTCGAAAATACTCATGCGGACACCTGCTCTTTCAATACTTCAATTGGGCCACGGCGCGCAATTCCTCCGGGGACGCTGTGCCGAATCCGAAGAATTCCAGGTACGCCGGAATCATCTCGAACAGCATGTCGGTGCCCACCTGCACCTGGCAGCCCTTGGCCTTGGCGGCCAGCAGCAGCGGCGTGAACTCGGTCTTCATCACGACCTCGCCGACGAAGGTGCCCGCATCGATGCGATCCACGTCGAAGGGCAGCGGGTCGCTCTCCTTCATGCCCAGCGGCGTGGCGTTGACCACCACGTCGTAGCCGGCCGGGTCCTTCGAACCTGTGGCGACCTTCATCTGCGGATAGTGCTCGCGCAGCCGCGCGGCCAACGCGTTGGCCGAGGCCTCGCTCATGTCGAACAGCATCAGCTCGGCGGCGCCGGCCGCCGCAATCGATGCGGCAATGGCCGAGCCCACGCCGCCCGTGCCCGACACCAGCACGCGCGTGCCCTTGAACAGGCGGCCCTTGCGCTCCACGCCGCGCACGAAGCCCGCGCCGTCGAACTGGTCGCCCAGCAGCGTGCCGTCGGGGCGCTTGAGAATGGCGTTGCACGCGCCCGCCACGCGCGCGGTGGGTGTCACCTCGTCGACCAGCGACATCGTCGTGACCTTGTGCGGCATGGTCACCAGCGCGCCGCGCAGGTTGCTGAACCTGAAGATCTGCGGCAGCGAGGCCGCGTAGTCCTCGGGCTTCACGCCCATGGGCACCACCACCGCGTCGATGCCCTGCTTGTCGAACCAGGGGTTGTAGATCATCGGGGCCTTGAAGGCCTCGGTGGGAAAGCCCAGGTGGGCGATGAGCGTGGTCTTGCCGGAAATCATGTCGTTCGTTTCGTTGAAAGATGAGGCTCAGGCCACGCTGGGCGAGTGATAGCGCAGGGGCTGAGCAATCTCCGCTTGCATGGCCGGCGGGTAGACGATTTCGCGCAGGAAGTTCGCGTCGGCCTGCAGCGCGGTCGCTGCATCGAGGTGGCCGAAGTAGCGCAGGTAGTGCGGCATCTGCTGAATGAGCATTTCGAAACCCGCCTGCGCATTGAGCCCGCGTGCGCGCGCCGCGCGCACCAGCGGCGTGGGCTGGTTGCGCAGCAGGATGTCGAACAGCGCGGCATGCCCGTCCATGCGCGTCACGTCGACCGGCAGCGCGTCGCCTTCGACCAGGCCCAGCGGCGTGGCGTTGATGACCAGGTCGTAGCCCTCGGGCGCATTGCTCTCCACCGCGACCACCGTCGCGTCGAAGAAGGCATTCAGCTTGGCCGCCACGCCGGCCGCCTTGCCGGCCGCGCTGTCGAAGAAGGCGATGTGCTCCGCGCCGTTCACCGTGCCGCCTTCGGCCAGCGCCACGCCGATGGCCGCGGCGCTCACACCCGCGCCGAGGATCAGCACGCGCTTGCCGCGGAAGGGAATGTTGCAGCGGTCCAGCGCGCCGATCAGGCCTTCGCCGTCGAACAGGTCGCCCTCGAGCTGGTCGCCCTCAGTGCGGCGCACCACGTTGACCGAGCCCGCCACGCGCCCGAACAGGCCGCAGCCGTCGAGCAGGTCGACCACCAGCGGCTTGTGCGGCGGCGCGATCACCATGCCGCGCACGTTGCGCGCCAGGAAGGCCGACTTGAAGAACACCGCGAAGTCGCGCACCGGCACCTGCATGGGCAGCAGCACGGCGTCGATCTCGTAGCGCTCGAAGGCGGCGTTGAACATGCGCGGAAGCCGCACATTGCGAACCGGGTCGCCCGGAATCAGGTACGCCTGGGTGCTGCCGCGGATGGAATGGCTCATGTGCTTGCTTCCGTTCGTCAATCGCTCGTTTCGAGGCCGAATGCCTCGCTTTATAGACCCTTCGCCTCACCCTTGCTGCCTTAGGGAGCTTCAAACGTGCGATTATCGAACTACAGAAATCGATCATCGTTCAATTTGAGGGTTTTCAGGGGTGCCGCCGGCACCCATCGCCCCTCTACCGAAGGCACACTTCCGCCATGACGAAGGACAGCAAGGACCTGGACAAGGACGACGCCGCACCGCCCGCGGGGCTGGACAAGCGCGACTGGATCGCCGGGCTGGAGCGCGGCGTGAGCATCATCGAGGCCTTCGACGACGCCAACCCGCGCCTCACCGCCAGCCAGGCCGGCCAGCGCACGAACATGACCCGCACCGCCGCGCGGCGCTACCTGCTCACCTTGCAGCACATGGGCTACGTGGCGAGCGACGGCAAGCTCTTCTGGCTCACGCCGCGCGTGCTGCGGCTGGGGCAGTCGTACCTGGAATCGGCCCGCCTGCCGCGCGTGGTGCAGCCCTTTCTGCAGCGCGTGGCGGCCGGCACCAACGAGTTTGCGTACCTGAGCGTGATGGACGGCGACGAGGTGGTCTACATCGCGCGCAACGGCCCCAACCGCAGCATGAGCACCGGCTACGTGCTGGGCGCGCGCGTGCCGGCGCAGGTGACGGCCTCAGGCATGCTGATGCTTGCACTGCGCAGCGACGCCGAACTCAACGAATGGCTGGCGACCAAGACGCTGACCGTGTTCACCTCGCACACCATCGCGAGCATGGAGCGCATGCGGCTGGAGCTGGCGCGCATCCGGGCACAGGGCTGGGCGCTGTCGGAGCAGCAGCTCGACCTGAACTCGCGCGGCATCGCCGCGCCGCTGCGCGACCGGCACGGCACGCTGGTGGGCGCGCTGAACATCACGATGCCCATGGGGCATGAGAGCTCGGAAGACGCGGTGGCGCGGGTGTTGCCGGTGTTGCGGGAGACGGCGCAGGCGATGCGCAACCTGATCTGATGCACTGACAGCATTCCGACAGCATCCACAGTGCAGGATGCGCACTTTCCCCAAAAAGACGGAGACACGCACCATGTCGGAACCCTTCCTGAACGACGCACACACCCGCCGCCACTGGCTGCAAGCCGGCGGCGCCCTCACCCTGGGCGGCCTGCTGCCGTCGCTGGCCTCGGCGCAAGAGACCTGGCCCAGCAAGTCCATTCGCTTCGTCGTCCCCTTTGCCCCCGGCGGCAGCTCTGAAATCGTCGCGCGCTCGACCGCCGCCGAGCTCTCGCGCACCCTCGGCCAAAGCGTGTTCGTCGACAACAAGCCCGGCGCGGCCGGCAACATCGCCATGAGCGAGGTGGCGCGCAGCACCGACCAGCACACGATCATCCTCGGCCACATCGGCACGCTGGCGGTCAACCCGTACATCTTCGCCAAGCTGCCCTACGACGCCAACAAGGACTTCAAGCCCGTGAGCCTGCTGGCCAAGGTGCCCAGCCTGTACGTGGTGCACCCCGACGTGCCGGCGAAGAACCTCAAGGAGTTCATCGCCTACGCCAAGTCCAGGCCCGGCAAGCTCAGCTACGGCTCGGCGGGCAACGGCAGCGCGGGCCACCTGGCCTTCGAGTACCTGAAGATGACGGCCGACGTGTTCATGCTGCACGTGCCCTACCGCGGCACCGGCCCGATGGTGACCGACCTGCTCTCGGGCCGGCTCGACGCCTCGGCCATCGGCGCGGCGGCGATCATTCCGTTCATCAAGGCGGGCAAGGTGCGCTGCATCGCGACCGGCTCGGCCAAGCGCCTGGCGCAGTTGCCCGACGTGCCCACCGTGGCCGAGCAGGGCTTTCCGGGCTTCGAAATGACGCAGTGGTACGGCATGCTCGCGCCGGCCAACTTCACGCCGGCCAACCTGGCCAAGCTCTCGGCCGAGACCATGAAGGCCGTGAAGTCGCCCGACTCGATGCAGCGCCTGTCGGCCGACGCGGCCGAAGCCGTCGGCGGCACGCCGGAGCAGTTCGCGCAGTTCATCACGGCCGAACAGACCCGGTGGCAAAAAGTCATCGCCCGGGCAAACATCAAACCAGACTGAGCGTTCCAGGCCCTAGCATCGGCGCCATGCGCATCCTGCTGGCCGAAGACGAACACACCCTGGGCACCTGGCTCTGCAAGGCACTGGAGCATGCGGGCATCCAGGTCGAATGGGTGGACGACGGCCGCCTGGCCGACCGGGCGCTGCAGCAGCGCGAGCACGACGCGCTGGTGCTCGACCTGGGCCTGCCGGGCATGGACGGCCACACGGTGCTGCAGCGGCTGCGCGAGCGCGACCAGCGGCTGCCCGCGTTGATCCTCACGGCGCGCGACTCGTTGAGCGAGCGGGTGGCCTCGCTCAACGCGGGCGCCGACGATTTCCTCGCCAAGCCTTTCGCACTGGCCGAACTCGAGGCGCGCCTGCACGCGCTGGTGCGGCGCGCACGCGGCGTCGAGCATCCGCGCCTGGCCTGCGGCGCGCTGGTGTACGACGGTGCACGCAAGCACTTCACGCTGAACGGCGAGGCGCTCGCGCTCTCGCCGCGCGAGCTGGCCGTGCTGCGCGTGCTGGTGCAGCGCAGCGGCGAGCCGCTGTCGAAACAGCAGATCCTGGAGCGCGTGTTCTCCGACGACGAAGAGGTGCACCCCGAAGCGGTCGAGGTGTTCGTCTACCGGCTGCGCAAGCGGCTGGACGGCAGCGGCGTGCGCATCGTCACGCTGCGCGGCCTGGGCTACGTACTGGAAACCGACTGACATGGGCTCACCCCCAGGCTTCGCGCACTTCGTGTCGCGTCTCCTCCCCCCTCGCCGGGGGCAACACCGGCGGCGCGGCGGAGCCACGGCGTGAGCCGCATTGCGCGCATGCGCCAGAGGCTCAAGCGCGCGAGCCTCTGGCAGCGCCTGGCGCTGCTGCTGTTCCCCGCGCTGCTGCTCGTGACCGGCATCGAGCTGTGGATGACGCGGCACGACGCGCTGGCCGCCGCCAACGCGGCCTACGACCGCTCGCTGCTGGGCGCGCTCAAGTCCATCGATGCCAACATCTCCACCGCCTCGGGCGGCCTGTCGGTCGAGCTGCCGTACACGATGTTCGAGTTCTTCGAGCTCACGGCCAGCGGGCAGGTGTTCTTCCGCGTGGCGACCTCCGACGGGCTGGTCGAGCTGGGCAGCGCCGACCTGCCCGCGCCGCCCGCCGAGCTCGCCATGGGCGTGCCGGCCTTCTACGACGCCACCTACTTCGGCGAGGCCGTGCGCCTGGCGGCCTACCGGCGCGACCTCGACCGCGCGCCGGCGGGCAGCACCGGGCGCAGCGTGCTGATCCAGGTCGGAGAAAGCACGCGCTCGCGGCAGGAGTTCAGCGCGCGCTTCGTGCGCAGCGCGGCGCTGCGCGACGGGCTGGTGCTGGCGATGCTGCTGTGCGGCACCGCGCTTGCGCTGGCGGCTGCCTTGCGGCCGTTGTCGCGGCTCGCGCGCGAGGTGCAGGCCCGCACGAGCGACGATCTCACGCGCATCGCCGAGACCGACCTGCCCGCCGAGGTGCGCCCGCTGGTGGCCGCGGTCAACCAGCAGATGTCGCGCACGCAGGCGCTGGTGACGCAGCAGCGCCAGTTCCTGGACGACGCCTCGCACCAGCTGCGCACGCACCTCACCACGCTGCAGATGCAGGCCGACTACGCGCGGCGCGAGCAAGACCCGGCGCAGGTGCAGGTGGCGCTCGATGCGCTGGGCACCGAGATCGGCCGCGCCACGCGCAGCGCGCAGCAGCTGCTGGCGCTGGGCCGCAGCGACACGGTGTCGGTGGAGCCCGCCGCCTTCGACATGGCCGCGCTGCTGCGCGAAGTGGCGCTCGACCTGCTGCCGCTGGCGCGCGCCAAGCGGATCGACCTGGGCATTCATTCGCCCACGCCCGAATTCCGTGCTGTGGCCGACCGCGGCCTGCTGCGCGAAGCCTTGAGCAACCTGGTCACGAACGCCATCACGTACACGCCGGCCGAAGGCACGATCACGCTCTTTGCGGCGGGCGACGCCGCAGGCTGGAGCCTCAACGTCGAGGACGACGGCCCGGGCCTGAGCGACGAGGAACGCACCGCACTGGGCCAGCGCTTCCGGCGCGGGGCGCGCGCGGGCAAGGGCGGCTTCGGGCTCGGGCTGGCCATTGCGCGCTCGATCGCGCAGCGGCACCAGGGCGAGCTGCGGCTCGAAGCGCGCGAGGCCGGGCGCGGGCTGCATGCGATCATCTGGTGGCCGCGCACATCGGCTCCCACCGCCACCTGACGCGACTGCCGCCATGCCCTTGCAGACCTCCCGCCGCCATGCACTTCGCACGCTGTCCGCGCTGCTGATGCCCTGGCTCGGCACGCGCGCGCTGGCTGCCAACGACCCTTCCGAAGACGCCGCCGACTGCGTCATTCCCGCCAAGGCCGGCGGCGGTTTCGCATTGACCTGCGCCCTTGCGCGCGATGCGTTGCAGGCCGTGCGCCCCGCGCGTCCGCCGCTGGGCCAGCGATACCTGCCCGGCGGCATCGGCGCCGTCGCGTTCGACCGCATCGCCACCGGCCAACTCGGCGGTCCCGGCACGCTGGTGGCGTTTTCGAGTGGCTCGCTGCTCAACCTGGCGCAGGGCCGCTTCGGCCCGCACCCGCCCTCGGCCGTGCGCTGGGTCGCCACGCTGGGCACCGACTACGGCGTGATCGCCGTGCACCGCGACTCGCCCTACAAGCGCCTGCAGGACCTGGTCGCCGCGCTGCGGCAAGACCCGTCGCGCATTGCCTTCGGCGCGGGCGGCACCGTCGGCAGCCAGGACTGGGTGAAGGCCGCCCTGCTGGTGCGCGCGGCGGGGCGCGACCACAAGGCCATGCGCTTCGTGTCCTTCGAAGGCGGTGGCGACGCATTGAGCGCGTTGCAGGGCAGGCATGTCGATGCCTTCCCCGGCGACGCGGCCGAGGCGCTGCAGGCCATTGCGGGGGGCGCGGCGGTGCGGCTGCTCGCTGTGCTGTCGGACCAGCGCCTGGGCGGCGCGCTCACCGGCGTGCCGACGGCGCGCGAGCAAGGCGTGGACCTGGTGTGGCCGACCGTGCGCGGCCTCTACGTGAGCGCGGACGTGCCGGAGCCGGCCGTGCACGCCTGGGCCGCCGCCTTCCGCGAAGCGGCCGCCGCACCCGGCTTTGCGGCGCTGCGCGAGCAGCATGGCCTGTACCCCTTCACGCTCACCGGCGCCGCGCTCGACGGCTACGTGCAGGCGCGCATCACCGCTTACCGGGTGCTCGCCGACGAGCTCGGTCTGCGCCGCTGGAAGCCCTGACTCGTCGGCTTGCCGACGCGAGCGGTCGGTCGCGGCGAACGTCGTGCAAGCGCGTCCATCCCCTGACGCTGACCCGCAATAGGCGCCCCGTCCCACGTTCGGCAGCCAGCGAGCGTCCAACCTGCGTGCATGACCGATCCACGCAATGTCGCGCACGACAAAAAAGTGCAGCAGGAAAAGAAACACCACGGCGAAGAAATCGCACCTGGCGCCATCCATGCGCCGCAGCCCGGGCAGAAGCCTGCGTTGAAGCATGAGGACGCAGAGCCTCCCGAGGGCGATGCCCCTGGATCGAACTGATCCTCCGCTCCCCGTCAGCCCCGGTTCCGGGGCTTTCTTTTCAGCGCGGGGGATTCGTCGGGCGACAGGGTTTCAAGCCCTGCGACTACACCGGACGTATACCTAAGCGCTCATTTTCCGATCAGCCCGGCGGGGCATGGTGCATTGCTTCGCCCGCACGGGCACAGTTGTCTTCACAGGAAATACGAATGCCGGAGCTGGTAATTTCAATCGGTGCCAACCTGTCGCAGGTGGCACTGGTCAAACGCCGTACGACGATCGGCCGCCGTACGGACTGCGACATCGTTCTCGACAGGTTGACCGTGAGCGCGAGTCATGCGGCGCTGCATTTGCGCGGCAACCAGGTGTTCATCGAAGACCTGGGCAGCACCAATGGGACCCTCGTCAATGGGGTGCCGGTTGTCCAGCAGGCGCTCGAGGACAACGACTTCATCGAGGTAGGCGGTTGTCAGATCCTCTTTCTGGACGCCGACGTCGGCACTGATAAACACGGCGCGGGCAGCGAGCCGACCGCGGCTCGGCCCATGCCCACGGAATTTGCACCGACGGAACCTGCCGAAGCCGGGACGCCGCGCGTGCCCGTGCTGCGCGTGCTGTCAGGGCAGGGGGAAGGCCGGGAGCTGTCGCTGCGCAAGGTCGTCACCACCGTCGGTACGCCCGGTGTGGCCGTGGCCGCGGTCACACGACGCCGGCAAGGCTACGTCGCTGCCAGCGTGATGGGTGTGGTCACGCTCAACGGCAAGCTGCTGGACACCGAAGCGATGCCGTTGAAAGAGCACGACGTAATTGAACTCGACCGGGCGACGCGCCTCGCATTCATCGAAGTGTGAATGCGCTTCTCAGGTCGGCGCTCTCGGCGCCGCAACGGCGCGAGGAATGCGGACCGAGAAACTCGTGCCCCCCGCGTCGGTCGACGCCACGTGGATCGAGCCACCGTGCGCCAGGACCGTCTCACGCGCGATGAACAGCCCCAGGCCGAGGCTTGTGCGCGGGCGCCCGGGCTGCTCTCCGTCGAGCGGCAGCTGCACCATCGCGCTGAAGATCGTCTTGAGCGATTCGGCCGGAATCGCGGGGCCGCGATTGGTCACGCAGACCAGCACGTCATTCGTTTCGCCGGCCACGTCGAGCTGGACGCTTGTCCCCTTCGCCCTGTACTGGGCTGCATTGGCGAGCAGGTTCACGACCACCTGTTGAAGCCGGACGTCGTCGAAATCGCCCGACAGGTCGCCGCGCGTGTTCAAGTCGAACACGCAATCGGGGTTTGCCGAAGACGCGTTGTGAAGGGCGGCCTGAACAATGTCGCCCATGTTCGCCGCTGCGGGTGCCATGGGCATCTTGCCGCCGAGTTGCGTACGCGAATACTCCAGCAGGTCGTTGACCATGGTCGTCATGGTGGCGGCGCTCCGCACCAGCCGCTTGCCGGTGACGGCGTTGCCGTCGAGGTTCTTCGACCGCTCCAGCAGCAGGCCGGTCATGCTGATGGCGGCCAGGGGCGTGCGCAAATCGTGGCCGAGGATGGCCAGGAAGCGCTCGCGCGTGTGGTTCGTGTGCTCGGAAAAGGTCATTGCCGACTCGGCCAGGGCCTCGTCCACCGCCTCGTTGAAGCGCGTCATTTCCTCCACGACCTCGCGGTTGAACTCCTCGACGGTGGGCAGCCACAGGCGCAGAACACTCGCACGCAGCGATCGAAATTCCGCCGTGAGCTGCGTCAGTGAAAAGCCGCTGACCTCCCGCAACGTGCCGTGGATCGCGGCAGCACTGTGAAAACTTCCCTCGTCATCCGCGTCACCATGCGACTTGGCCGTTTGCTCGGCCTTGCTCTGGAAGCTGTCGATGTCCAGTGCAATCGCCTTGATGATCTGGTGCGCGTGGTCGCGCAATGCCTCGCTGGTCATCAGGGTGGCGGCGGGCTTCAACGTCTTGGCAAAGGCCTCCCAGTCCACCAGGATGTCTTCGGCGCGCTCCGTGAGAAAGCGGGAAAGCTTCATGCATACCTAGTTTTTCGCCCGGAAACATTCATTCAGGCATTCGCCGGATCCTCCCGCCCCCCGTGCGAGTTCCACGTAGGACGAACGAGCCAACTCCGCTGGCGATTGCCTCACGCAGCTAATTCAGGCCGCCTTCAGGAACACCTCGTGGTCCGGCGCGAAGTTGACGTGCAGCGGCAGCATCGCGCCGCCCAGCGCACACGCCAGCGCTCCCGCCCTGCCGCCGTGCACCTGGGGGCGCCACAGGCCTTCCCAGTTGCAGCGGTCCAGCGCGGAGCGCGTGCGCTCCAGAAGGGCCTGCAGCAGCAGGCGCGACATCGAGCCGTCCACCACCACGTCGGCCAGGTCGAGCATGGCGGCGCCGCTCACGATGGCGTGTGCCAAGGCATGCGATGCGCTTTCGAGCCAGGCCTGCGTGCTGGCGACAAAGGGCGGCTGCAACGCCCGGTCGTCGTAGGCGGCCGTGGCGTCCAGGCCCTCGCCGGCCAGCCGTTGCTCCAGCTCCCACAGCGAGGCCTGTGCGATCAGCTGCGTCGGCAGCGCACCGCCGCTGGCCGGCGGCTGCATCGGCAATGACGCGAGGGCGCCCGCATTGCCGTGCGCGCCCGCATGCAGGTGCGAGTTGATGACCAGCCCGCCGCCCACGAAGGTGTCCACGAAGATGTACAGGAAGCTCTTCAGGTCGTGCCCGCGCCCGCTCACCAGTTCGGCCACGCAGGCGGCCACAGTGTCGCGCGCGAAGCTCACCGGCACGTCGGTACGCGCGCGCACCTCGGCGGCCAGGTCCATCTGGTTCCACAGGTCGGCCTGCGCCTTCGACAGGCCCAGCGTGCGGTGCCAGCCGCCCAGCTGGAACGGCGCGGCCAGCCCCGCGCCCACATTGCGCGCGGCCAGCGGCCCGAGCCCGTCGCGCAGCCGGTGGATGTGCTGCGCAATGGCGGGCAGCAACTCGTCCGCGTCGGGAAAGTCGTAGCTGATGGCGTGGCGCTCGCGCACCTGCGCGGTGAAGTCGATCAGCAGCCACTCGGCGCCGCGCCGGCCCACCTTGATGCCGATGGAAAACGCGCCGTCGGGGTTCAGCGCCAGCGGCACCGAGGGCTGGCCAATGCGTCCGCGCACGCGGCTCTGCTTGACGATGAGGCCGTCTTCCTCCAGCCGCGCGGTGATGAGCCCGATGGTCTGCGCGCTCAGCCCGGTGAGCCGCGCCAGGTCGGCCTTGGGCAGGCTGGTGTGAACGCGCAGTGCCTGCAGCACCGTGCGCTCGTTGAACTGGCGCATGCCGACCTGGTTCGAGCCGCGGGGCCGCAGCAGGTCGGGCATGCGCGCAGGTGCTGCGTCGGCATCAGGCATGCGCCTCCGCGGGCAGCTGATCGGCCGTCATCGCGCCGGTCATCACGGCGACCGTGTCGCTCATGCTGATCTTCTTCGGGTTGAGCACCGCCGCGCGCTTGCCCAGCCGCGCCACGTGGATGCGGTCGGCCACCTCGAACACGTGCGGCATGTTGTGGCTGATGAGCACCACCGGCAGGCCGCGCTCGCGCACCCGGCGAATCAGCTCCAGCACCATGTTGCCTTCCTTCACGCCCAGCGCGGCGGTCGGCTCGTCCATGATGACCACGTGCCGCGCGAAAGCCGCGCTGCGCGCCACCGCCACGCACTGGCGCTGCCCGCCCGAGAGTGTTTCGACCGCCTGTGTCATCGACTGGATGCCCACCTTCAGGTCGGCCATGCGCGCGGTGCTCTCGACCAGCATCTTCTTCTTGTCGAGCATGCGCAGCACGTTGCCCAAGAAGCCGGGGCGGCGCAGCTCGCGCCCGAGGAACAGGTTCTCGTAGATGGTCATGGCCGGGGCCACGGCCAGGTCTTGGTACACCGTCTCGATGCCCGCGCGGCGCGCGTCCAGCGGGTTGCGAAAGTGCACCGGCTTGCCGTCGAGCAGGATCTGCCCCTCGTCGGGCACCACCGCGCCCGACAGCGCCTTGATGAGCGAGGACTTGCCCGCGCCGTTGTCGCCGATCACCGCGAGGATCTCGCCCTCGCGCAGCTCGAAGTCGACGCCGTCGAGCGCCGTGACCTGGCCGTAGCGCTTCACCAGGCCCTTGGCCTGCATCACGATCTTGGGGTTGGCAACGGCGTTCATCAGCGTGCTCCCTTGCGCGAGAGCTGGTCCGCAGCCACCGCCAGGATGACCAGCACGCCCGTCACCAGCACCTGGTAGATCGACGACACGCCCATCAGCGTGAGACCGTTGCGGAACACGCCCACGATCAGCACGCCGATCAGCGAGCCCAGCACGATGCCGCGCCCGCCGAACAGGCTGGTGCCGCCGAGCACCACGGCGGTGATGGCGTCCAGGTTCTCCGTCTGCCCCGCGTTGGGGTCACCCACGCCCGTGCGCGCCACCGACAGCAGCGAGGCGATGCCGTACAGCACGCCCGCCGCCACGTACACGCCCAGCAGCACGCGCTGCGTCGGAATGCCCACCAGCCGCGTGGCCTCCGCGTTGTTGCCCACCGCGTAGATGTGACGGCCGGCGGCCGTCTCGCGCAGCACGAACCACGCGAGCGCGTACAGCGCCACCATCAGCACCGAACCCCACGCCACCTCGGCACTGCCGATGGTGAAGGTGGTGCCCAGGCCGGTGAGGCCGCCCGGCAGGTCGGTGATGGTCTGCGAAGACGAGTAAAGCTGCGTGATGGCAAACGCGATGTTCAGCGTGCCCAGCGTCACGATGAACGGCGGCAGCTTGATGCGCGTGACCAGCAGGCCGTTGAGCAGGCCGAACAGCGTGGTCACGCCGATGCCGCACAGGATGGCCAGCGGCACCGGCATGCCCAGTTCGGTGGCGAACTTGCTCATGATGATGCTGCCCAGCGCCATCACCATGCCGCACGACAGGTCGATGCCGGCCGTGAGGATGATCAGCGTCTGGCCGATGGCGATCACGCCGACCACCATCACCTGCTGAAGAATCAGCGAGAGATTGCCGCCGGTCAGGAACCGGTCGGACTGGGTCGCGAAGAAGACGCATGCGCCCAAGAGGGCCAGCCACGGCCCCAGGGCACCCCAGGGGATGTGGTGCGTTGCAGGTTTTGTCGCCATCGTTGTGTGCTCCCCGGGCTACGCTTTTACTTCTTGCCCCAGCACAGGTCGGCGCCGGTCTTGGTGTCCTTGCTGTCCACGCCCGCCACGCTCTTGCCGGCGATCAGCGTCACGCCGGTGTCGACGTAGCCCGAAGCCTTCTTGCCCGTCTTGGCGAACTCCACGCCCGCGGCCACGCCCATGGCGGCCATCTTCAGCGGGTACTGCTGCGAGGTCGCGGCGATGACGCCGGCGTTGGTGTCCTTGATGCCCTGGCAGCCGCCGTCCACCGAGACGATCAGCACGCCCTTCTCCTTGCCTGCGCGCTTGAGCGCGTTGTACGCACCGGCCGCGGCGGGCTCGTTGATGGTGTAGACCAGGTTCACTTCGGGCGCCTTCTGCAGGCAGTTTTCCATCGCGGTCTGCGCCTTGGCCTGGTCGCCGTAGCTGTCGGCCATGCACACGATTTCGGGCGCCTTCGACAGCTCGTTCGACTTGGCGTCGTTCGCGGCCAGGCCGAAGCCCTTCATGAAGCCGTTGTGGCGCTGCGCGCCCACCGGGTGGCCCGGCAGCAGGTCGAGCGCGACGATCTTCGCGGGCTTGCCGGCCATCGCGGCCTTGGCGTATTCGCCGATCAGCACGCCGGCCGTGTAGTTGTTGGTGGCGAACAGTGCGTCGGTCGCGTCCGGCGGATCGGCCGGGCTGTCGAGCGCGATCACCATCACGCCCTTGTCGCGCGCCTTCTTGATCGCCGGCACGATCGCTTTGGCGTCGCTCGGCGTGATCAGGATGGTCTTGGCGCCCGCCGCAATCATGTTTTCCATCGCGGTGATCTGGCCCGCGTTGTCGCCGTCGGCCTTGCCCGCGCCCGACAGCAGCTTGGCGCCGAGCTTCTTGGCTTCTTCCTGCGCGCCTTCCTTCATCTTCACGAAGAAGGGGTTGGTTTCGGTCTTGGTGACCAGGCCGATGACGGGCTGGTCGGCGGCGAAGGCGGCGGTGGTGGCGGTGAATGCGGCCGATACGGCCAGGGTCGTGGCGGCCAGGGCCAGGAGGGAGCGGGTGCGGCTGATGCTGCTGCGTTGCATGATTTTTGTCTCCGTGGGCAGGCTGGGGAAGTGGTGCCTGCGGGCTTGGGAACCGGATCGCGTTACGGCCAGGGGGCGCGGCGTCCGGGCGCAGGGGGACTATCGGCCAGCGGGAGGACTAAATCAAGTGGGTTTAGTTATCGGAAACCCGGGGGTTGGTAGCGGAACAATCCGTCGCGGGCGTCCTTCGCCAATGCCTCGGACTAACGCGAAGCAAGCAGATGCGTACGGACATAAGCCAGGCCTTGGATCCAAAAGGGATGCGACAAGTACTTGAAGCGTCGGCTCGGCGGCACTGAACAATTGCCCTTGCACTACAACTTGATTTTCAATTTCCCAATAGTAGCTATCGGCTTGCGCCAACGAAGCATCAAGCAACGAGCGCAATGCTTGCGGGATTCAGTCAGCAGACCCTTGAACCGTCTCGTAATTACCCCAGTCAAAATTAGAAACAGCAATGGACGCAAATTCGATCATCATTTACGCGACGGCATTGGTCGCAGCAAATTTTTCGAAAAAGACCTGAGTATCATATTTTCGATCCGATCGCGAGAAAGACCAATACTCTGCAGGAAAGAAGTACCCTTTTTCCAAGAATACCTCCAATTGATGATCTGCATACTCGATTGCATCGCCACTCAATCGCAGCAGCAATTTGCCTTTACCCCTTTCAAGGAGATCTGGATTCTCCGCACGAAGCTCGATTTGCGCGCGCTCCAGATTTTCACCCGAATAGCAAAAACAGTCGACGCGTTCAACAAGTGATGCGCAGTGAGCCAGCGCGGCAATTCGAGAGAGCAACAGTCTGGCGCCCTCGTCGTCGAGTGTGATCGTCAACTCATCCTTGCTCAACGGCCCAAAATTGAAAATTATCACCTTTAATCCCGAGAACAAGATGCCACGCCAAATTTAAATATCTTCACTTTATTGGCACGTATAGCCGACGCAAACACCATCGATCAATAATTAATTTGCCGCCTACGCAGTTCCGATACTTCCCGGAACCAGACTGTCGATCGAGATCCACTCGCAATCGAAGATCATCGAAAAACCTTCTATGCAATGCATGTGCACCGAGGCCAAGCCGTTGGAAGTTTGGATGCTGAGTCGACTCACTGTGTTCTTATGATCCCAGTCAGTCGCAACCAACTTTTTAACCCCGAGAAACGATACGCCCAGATAAATAACATCGTAGGCCCTGGCCCATCTGGCCGGGGGATTTCTCGGCCTTTTCTCGGTCATTAGTTTTATGGAAAATCTGGGTTCATCTCGCTTCAATAGTATTTCCAATACTTTTGAATCACTCAGGGGCGAAAAATCTCCATACGGCGCCAACAAAGCCTGAGGATTTAGGATCTTCTGGTAGTCATTCATTTTTTTAACTCGTACGAGTGGGCAACACAGCGCCTGCGCACGCCCTAGGCCAAGCTTGCTTCTCTAGTCACGCAGTGATCAGCGCACACGCATTTTTTCAGCAGCCAGAGGAAATGAGCTCAGAACAAAATCCACGGCCGCCTTGATATTTGGGAGCTTATTTCTAATATACGCATCATACATATCCACGGCTTCCTCGTATTTATCCAAATATTCATCAAAGCCTACCGCAACAGAGTCTTCAAGCGGCCTGATAAAGCACTCCCAATGAACCGTTTCGCCGGCGCGAATATAGTCACCCTGAACCCAATAGACCTTTTTTGATTTAACTATTGACTCAATTTTGTCAATTAATTCTGCGTCATCCATTTTCTTCCTTGCCAAAGGACAGTGGGTGGGGCGGCCCACAAAAATATCGCCACGAAGTATCGGAAACGGTTGTAATGTAGCCCCGTCTCTTCATCAAAATACTGCCCCTGGAACGGTATCGGGACTGTCTCTTATACACATCTGACGCTGCCGACGAAGCGCCACACGTGTAGATCTCGGTGGTCGCCGTATCATTAAAA